>DYCJ01000011.1:0-18433 GCA_019418195.1 Clostridiales bacterium
GGCAAAGGACAATCAGAAGGAAGTTGACGTTGTGGCAGAGCTTCCCCGTCAGAAGATCCTGTGCGAGGTGAAATACCGGAATCATTCCCGCGTTGCGGCGACAGATGCCATTATCGAGCTGTGCAGGGATGAAAAATCGAAAGTAACAGATGCTTTTATAATCACAAAACGCCTGGACGATTTCGGCATTACCAGGCATGAAACAATCGTTCCCATTCTGCGCGTTCCTGCCATAGCTTTTCTCTATATCCTGGGGAAATCAGAAGCAGAGGGACATAATGGGAAACTATAAAATTCCCGGACACTGTGCATTTTTCTCCTTTTTCCACTTCATGGCAGCCTCAACCATAGCAGGGTCTTCCGGATTCCTGTTCATGGAGGCTGCCGTATTTTCAAAGACTATCTGCTCCCAGTTCTCCTTGTTTTCCTGACCATTGCCAACAGATGCGAAACTGCCAGCTCCATATCCGCTCTTGTCACTCTGCCTTCCTGATATCCTTTTAAAATCTGTCGGATTACCGGCGGTCCTCCCGGCATAACGACATCATTTCCCGCAGCCACAGCGTCTGCTCCGTCCACAACGATATCCATATCGCCCCAGTCCGTCACTACCACTCCGTCAAATCCCCATTCTTCACGGAGGATATGTGTGCACAGATCCTGATTTCCTGCGGCGAATTTTCCATTGATCTTATTAAATGATGTCATGATACACGCAATATGCGCCTCTCTTACTAACATTTCAAAAGGTTTCAGATACAGCTCCCGGGCTGCGCGCTCTGTCAGGATCGAGTCAACAGCATCTACATTCTTCCCTGTATTTCCCCGGCGGAAAGTCTCCTGTTCGTTCACAGCGAAATGTTTCGGGCAAACGATTACATTTCGTCCTGTCTGCACTCCTTTCGTGATCTCGCAGGCACAGACTCCTGTCAGATACGGATCTTCGGAGAAATATTCAAAGTTTCTGCCGCACAGCGGATTTCTGTGGAGATTTACCGCCGGTGCGAGCCAGACGTCCACCTGCTGCTCTTCACATTCTGCACCCACGGCATCTCCGAACTCCTGCCACAGCTCTCGGTCAAAAGAACAGGCAAGCAGCATCTCTGTGGTCCAGGCAATGCCGCCGATTCCGGCAGGTCCGTCTTTATAAAATACTGACCGAATGTTCTTTTTTTCAATTGCAGGAGAGACATATCCGGGATAGCCTGCCGGATGACTGTTTGTCGTCAGCGGATTCCCCTTATCATCAAAAATCGTAGACGGATCGCTCCTGTCTCCCACAGCGGCAAAGGGTGTTCCCGGACCATATCCTCCGCAGAGAGCTGCAAGTTCCTCCACAGACAGATCTGACAGTACGGATTTATCCTCAGCTTTGAAACAGTCTGTATCTTTCCGTGAAACAGCTTTATCCTGTCCCTCCCCGGTTTTTATCCTCCGGATAGACATAAACCATACGACCGCATCTTGAAGTGGTACAAGGGTTTTCGCAACAAGGATCTGCGCGCTTATCCCGGAACGATCCGCGGAACCGAAGAATGGGATAACACCTATAAAACAAGGACTGTTGTCGAAAGAGATATCAACCACATCAAAGATAATCTCTGTCTTGCAGGCCGCCGAACACAAAATGAGAAGACGCTGCATGCTGATCTGATCCTTGCGGGTATCACACAGCTCATTACTGTTGTTCTCGCCGATAAAATCAAACATCATGAATACATTCGAAGCTTAAAACCACTCATAGCATAGGACTTACCACTTTCATAAAGCCAATAGCTTATTAAAGTGCGCCTAAAATGTCCGATTATCCACTTTTCATTCCAGAATTCATGCTCTACACGAAGTCTTCTTTGCTTTGGTTCAAGATTACGACCAAGCTTCGCGAGTTTCGCAATTATCTAGTATGTATTCCATTTAGCAGATTATAGGATGTCATCAATGCTTTTGGCTGCGCCATGCGAATACAGATTTCAAATCCTTTCAGGTATATCTCCCGCATTGCACGCTCACTGACTATGCTGTTATTGTCAGACCGGTTTGTCTCCTGATTATTAGCTGCAAAATGTTTGATGGTGACGCCGCATCCCGGATGTTTCTGGACGCCTTTTGTGATAGCCGCTGCAAACATTCCGCTGATCAGAGGATCCTCCGAAAAATATTCAAAATTTCTTCCGCAGCGGATCGAACGCTGGATATTAAGAGCCGGTGCGAGCCACAGATGGATACCGAGCCGCTCCATTTCGCTTGCCACAATATCTCCACAGCATTCTGCCAGTTTCAGGTTCCAGCTTTGCGCGATAGCTGTTCCAATCGGGATAGCCGTTGCGTACTGTTCCAGGATTTCCGTTCCTTCTTTTGGTTTTGGCTGCACACTGTCCATATACGCTGCTTCCTCTTCTGTGAGCAGCTTTACCATGGACTCCGGCATAGAACTTCCAAAACCATGTACACCTGTCTCATCCTTGAAATATTTCTGGCTGAGCCGAAGCCCTGCCGGACCGTCCGCCATAACAATAGCAGGTATCCCTTCTGCTTTTGCATTCTCGCCAGCCGCTCCTGCCACGGATATCGACGCATTTCCGATCACACTGGCAGCTTCGTTTGACGGAGTAAAGGTTCCCACATTCATACGGATCAGATCTTCATCTTTTAAGGATGTTATTTCCATAACCTCAAAAGGGCGGCAGCACATTCCGTAGATTTATCACGGAAAATGCTGCCGCCCTTTATATTAGTCAAAAAGTCTTGTAATATCCTGATATCGATTAATCACACGGTAAATCTCAACAAATTCATTACTTATCTTATATATAATTACGTAGTCCTCCCAGACTGCATATTTATAATCAGTTCGGAAGCTTACCCTCTTTGAAAGATCCGAACCTATCTCGGGAAATAACTGGATATTCTGAAATTTTTCGTAAATTTCCTTAATTGTCTTTAATGCATACTCTTCATTATCTTCTGCGATATAATCCCGAATACTCTTTAGATCATCCGCAACAACAGGATTAATTCGTAACTTCAACATCTTATTTCTCCATGAGAGCTTTCAATTCATCCAAATCAAGCCAGCCTTTACCATCTTTAACTGCTTCTTCCGCTTCCTGAAGCTTCACAAGAAGTTTTCTTTCTGCCCGGTCGCGTTCATAATCTTCGATATCAAGGACAACAAACCGGCCTCTTCCATTTTTTGTTAAAAATACAGGCTCTCCCTGATGACAGTTTTTTAATACATCCGTATAATTTCTTAAATCAGATACCGGTAAAATAGTTGCCATAGCCCCACTGTCCTTTCACATTTTTATGTCCTTTATACTGTCTATATTATATACAATCATGCTGTAAAATTCAACGTGAAATTTGTCGCAAAAGCAATGACTGTATTCCGTAATATCTCTCCTCTCCTTTCAGACATGCCAGATAATACGTAATATGTGCCGCCTCATCCGAGATCGGCACAGTCACTCTCCCATCCGCGTTATCTTTCTCTTTCATCGCCCGCTCGGATGTACCACGCATGCTTTTAAGCCTCTTTCCTTACATGCGTCAAGTACTGCCTGGATCGCCAACGCTTTGGACTGGCTGCAGCACCTGTTACCAGATAAATTGCTTTTCCCATTGAAAAAGACCTCGCTTTCTTATCTCGTTTTTGTTTTCATCTGACAAGTATAATAAACGAAGTCTGTTGCTCTATTGTTTATGAATCGTTTCTGTTTTATAAATTTACAGCCTGCGGCGAATCAGAAAACCAGCTGCACCAGCAGCATATAGCACACCGTACCCCCGGCAATGGAGAGAAGCATCTGCCGCTTCCACACATGCAGTATGATTACCAGTAATATCGAGATCAACTCTGGGATACCGTGGCTTCCGGTGAGGATACTCACGTCTTTCAGGCTGTAAACGACGAGCAGTCCGAATACTGCCGCCGGAAGCACCTTTCCCAGATACTGCACATATTTCGGCGTCGGCTTTCCTGCCGGGAAGATAAGGAATGGGAGGAAACGGGTGACCGCCGTTTCCAGGACAACCATTGCAACTGTGATGATCTGTTGTGTCAGTGTCATTGTACTTCTCCTCCCTTCTCTATATTGCCCGTCCCAATTGAGGCTCTTTCTGTTTTTTTACTTTCACTCGCATCCTCCTGCACCTCGTCCTCTCCGGTCCCGGTATTCTCAAGCGGGCGCCGCATAAACGTCAGCACTCCGAGGATCGCCAGCATTGCCGGGATAATAAAGTTGTCCGCTCCGAATGCGATCAGGCAGAGGATCGAAATCCCCAGTCCGATGAGAGAACTCATGTGGTCTTTTTCTTTAAGCCACTGCTCCAGAAAGATCACAACGAACATCGCCGTCATGACAAACTCGAGACCTTCTGTATTAAAGTTGATCAGCGACCCGAAGATACCGCCAAGCGTTGCCCCTGAGAACCAGTAAAAATGATTCAGCAGAGTCACAAAAAACATAAACCATCCGCGGTCCACATCTTCCGGGATGTCCGCCGTATAATTGATAGAAAACGTCTCATCACACATCCCGAATATAAGATAAAACTTCTTTCTGCCCACTCCCCGGAACTTGTCCAGCATGGAAATCCCGTAGAACAGGTGTCTCGCATTGATCATCAGCGTCATGACAAACGCCTGCAGCGGATTAAACGCCCCAAGGAGCATATTCACGGTCACAAATTCGATCGAGCCGGCAAATATCGTCACACTCATGAGCATCGGATACCAGAAACTGAATCCTGACACATTCATGTATATCCCATATGTAATACCCAGAAACCAGAATCCGGCAAATATCGGTATCGTATAGGGGAATGCCGTAGTGAAAGCTTTTTTTAACATTTTAGATCTTGACTGCATAGCCATCCTTCCCTCGTAATAACTTATATAACTGTAATCGCTGCAGCTTGCTCCGTACTGCTTGCAAAGGCGCACTAACGTGCTTACTGCGGCTAATGCACTAGGAACACTTTCCACAGTCTGAGCATCCGTTGCACGTCAGACGGTTGGAGCATTCCACACATGTGACCGGATGATAATGGGGAACATAGAGTTCTCCCTCCGGAATGTCATATCCCCATTCATCCGTCAGGTGAAAACGGATCTCTTTCCCTTTATAATTCAGCCCGGACCGGAATGCCTGCTGCGACTGTGTCCGCTTATCCGGAATACGGTATACCTTTTCCCCGACCGCGAAACAGGTGCCTGTCTCGATAAAGTTAAAAGTAACGCCATATTTTCTGCACTGGTCACTTAAAAGCTTCCCCCCCTCATAGCGGCAGAGACGGGAACCGTCATAGTTTTCCCCGCCGCATATCACCTGTTCGATCTGCCCTGCCGCCAGATATTTTTCAATATCTACCGGACCGATCAAAGGGGCGGTCATAATTCCTTTGTGCTTAAAAGGCAGCGCAAACAGAATCGGGATTCTCTCGTCCGCCCGCCTCTGGTTCTCGCAGGTCACATTAAAAAAGACATTCTCCCATCCATCTCCCCAGTCATAGGGCAGACAGGAAGAGACGCGCTCAGGCCGCTTCGTCAATAGGAAGAACTTGACATCCTTCCTCTCCCGCATGACAGACCACGCATCATCCCGCCATTCATCCGCCTCTTCAAGGAAAAAATCCGAAGTCATGCAGACCCGGATCATCTCTCCGCTCTTTACTTTATACTTTCCCTGCCGATCCTTAGACAGCGGATAGCGGAAGCCGTTCTTCGTCCGGTAGATCCGGCTTCCGTCCTGCTCCCGCATCCGGTCAAGAAAATACATATAACAGTTTTCACAGCCCTCCGAGCACTTCCTGCAGCCGTGCCACGGATTCCAGATATCATGCATATTTTTACGCTCCTTTTTCGGTAATCTGTCAATTATTTTTTCGGCATTTCGGCTTACTTCTTTATTTTTCAAGACACTCCGGGTCAGGCAGAAAATCATAATGGCATCCCCGTAATTGATGCACGCATATGTTGCCTCCGGATTCCGGTATGTCACCTGCCAGAACGGATACTTGATGATACCTGGGGGTGTTCAGTCCTCGTTCATTCTGCAAAATACTGATTAAATGAGCCAAACTGGTACGTACCAGTTCTTGTCGTCCACAGGCAACAGATCGTTTGCCATACAGACCACGCTTCCGGTTCCAATCTCGACCTTCAAAGACTCTGAACCTCCGAAAACTGATTCCCTGGTAACGGGTTCCAATACCTTGAAGTTTTTAATGGCGGTCTTGCCCGGCGACGCCGATTTTTTGATCTCTATCGGAGAAAGCACACCATTCTGATAAAGCAACAGGTCTATTTCTTTCTGGTCTTTATCCCGGTAATAGAAAATGGGCGGCTCTTTTCCTGCGTTCAGATAACTCTTATAAATCTCTGAAAAAACATAGCTCTCAAAGAACGCCCCAGACATGGCGCCTCTTTCCAGTGCTTCGGGATTGCCCCATTTTAAGAGGTACGCTGCCAAACCGGTGTCCAGGAAATGGATCAATGGCATCTTTACAACCCGTTTGAGTGCATTGTTATGATAAGGCTGTACAAGCGCAATGATATGAGACGACACCAAAATAGAGAGCCATTTCTTTGCCGTTGGAGCTGAAACGCCTGCGGCACTCGCCAGTTCCTCATAGACAACAGGTTTTGAGGTCTGTGCAGCAACAATCGTCATAAAATTGTAAAACTGCATTTCATCCGCAACCTGTGCCAGATCCCGAATATCCCTTTGCAGATAGGTAGCAACATAGGAGCGGTAGTAAGTCTCCCAATCCACATTTTCGTCTGCATAGAGTTCCGGCATGGAACCTTTGAATATCCTGCGGTAGATCTCATTCAAATCTCTTTTTCTTTTTACGGACAAACGCTCCATCAAATATCCGGCTTCCGTTTGAAAAGGCTCGCTCGGTTCCTGGTAGATCTCCGCATCGGATAATCCCAGCAGGTTCACGATTCCGACCCGTCCGGCCAAACTTTCGCTGACATTTTTCATAAGACGGAACACCTGCGAGCCTGTGATCCAGAAATCACCTTTTTTCTTAGAACGGTCAACGCTCATTTTGATATAGGGCAGCAGCTCTGTTGCATACTGGATTTCATCAATCAGTACCGGTGGGGAATACCTCTGTAAAAACAGGGCAGGATCATGTTTTGCCAGGTATCTGACGTCAGGATCATCCAGAGTAACATATTTGCGCTCTATGCCTTCGCTTTGCTGTGCCTCTGCCATTCTTTGCAATAAGGTCGTTTTCCCAACCTGCCTTGGACCAGTTACCAGCAGCACCGGAAACATTCTGGACACCCGTGCAATCGTCTCTTCCACAGCTCGTTTGATATATGTCATGACAATCTCTCCCTTCGGTTATAGTATAGTCAATTTTATTCAGAATATCCGTCTAAACCAAATTGTGACTTTATTATAGCCAGAGCCTTACAAGATGTCAATGGCGCATCTGTCTAAACCAAATTGTCATTTTTGTTTAGCCGGCACTTTGGCCTGGCAGTCGCCATCAACCTGAAACAACTGCCTTTTTTCTTCTTCGTTAAGTTCCATGTGAATTTCCTCCTTCTGAAAATGGACGTAAAAAAAGCGCGCCCATCAGATCAGATGAAACGCTCTTTGGCTTCCAGCATTACGCCAGTGATATTTATGTGGGTTGGAGTTGATTAAGAATCGCTCCAATATCTCCATTGATACAGATTGACTTGTTTTTTATTTCATCAGGGGCAAAAGCCTCTCCGTAATTCAAACAGGCATACAACGCATCTTCATTTTCTGTCTCAGATATATTTCTCAAGATCTGCGATCACATCTGCCAGAGTGATCGCTTTCAGCTCCCGCTCCATCGCCGCCTGGACCCGGTACAGCTTGTCATCGAGGATATTGTGTATATTCTTTCCGACCGGACAGTTCGGATTCGGATTCTCGTGAAAATGGAACAACGTATTTTCTTCTATACATTCTACCGCGTAATATACGTCCAGGAACGTAATATCCTGAAGCGGTTTTGTGATCATTGCTCCGCCTGTTCCTCTCTTCACCTCGATAATGCCTGCCTCTTTTAACTGTGACAGGATCCGTCTGATAATAACAGGATTTACATTAATGCTGGAAGCCAGAAAGTCGCTCGTTATCTTATAATCTTCTTTAAATGTCTCCATACAAGTCAGCATATGGATAGCTATTGTAAATCTGCTTGAAATCTGCATAATGCTCTCATCTCCTTTTGAGATTCATTTTACCTGCTGTCCATTGTAATGTCAATTATTACAGGTAAGTTCTTCCTCATACAGAAGTATATCCACATCTTTAAATACATTGAAGATCACTCTGTCAAATTGTGTGCTATGCTCACTTAAAAACTCCGTCACAGTCTCCACCGCAATCTTCGCCGCCTCATCATTCGGGAAATGAAATTCCCCGGTGCTGATGCAGCAAAACGCTACAGAACGTATCTTATGCTCCACGCAGCACTTCAGTACATTCTGATAACAGTTCCTCAGATCGTCCCTCAGGTCCTGATTCAGATAATCTCCCACAATGGGGCCCACTGTATGGATCACGTACTCGGCGGGCAGATTGTATCCTTCTGTCAGAACAGCCTGTCCTGTTGGTTCCTCATAGCGGCGGCCGTACTGCATCCGCTTCCGGTTCATATAATGGCTGCACGCCTCACGCAGCTCAATCCCTGCCGCGCTGTGAATGGCATTGTCGATGCATCCGTGACATGGCACGAAACATCCGAGCATCTGCGAGTTCGCTGCGTTGACGATAGCTCCGACATGGAGTCTGGTAATATCTCCCTGCCACACGGACAGTTTATCCGCATAGGGATGGCTGCTGCCATACTGCTCTCCCACCGTCAGGATATCGTCAAGTTCCACGATTCCTTTTTCTTTCGCCTCTTCGGTCAGGAAATCATCCTGCACCCGCAGGACTTCTTCATTCATTTTTCCCGGCATACGGATATTCATAAGGGAGCGCAGGAATCTTCGCTTCTCCTGATAGTCCGCTCCTGTTTCCAGGTCTCTGTACTGCGCGGAATCTTCCTTAAATTCACGGAGCAGATAGTCAAGCCTCTCTTCCTGCCCGCCGCCCGCGCTGTTCTTTTTTTCTTTATCCTTTTCATCCACGTGTTTACCGAACCGCATCTTTTTCCGCCTCTTTCCTGATATCTTCCATGCTCCTGCATATATCTTCGTTGATCCCAACCGCTCTTTTGCGAAAGCTCTCCGGCACAACTGCTTCCCTGAGATTCAGCCGGACAAGCTTTACGCCAGCGCAATTGTAATGCTTTTCGTTACATCTTTTATTTTCAAGATAACACTCTTTTGTTGTAATGTCAATAGTTACATTTTATATATTTAATCACTTAACGTGCAAACAGGCGGGATCTGCTCTTTTCCGATCCAGTTTCATCATATATCCCCTTCCTATAATTTCAAACTTGCTTCCGAACGACAGCCTCTTTTCAATTTAGCAGCTTATTCCCTTTCTCACAGATTTCATAGATCTCGTCATACTTCGCCTCGATCAGCGGCGTGATCCTCTCTGTCTGCCGTCTGACGCCTGCTTTATACAGAAAGTACGGCATCACCCATCCGAGGAATCCCGGTATCGCGAGGATAATGCACAGTATGATATGAGGCGGCTGCGCGGTCACCGCAAATGTAGATCCCGCCATAAATGCCGTACCGATAATCCCCACAGTTATCGCAGCAATAGACGGCCGGGATATCTTCTCTTTCTCAAGATTCCCAATCTCCGCGACGCACGCCTCGAAATTTCTCTGAAGCCTTGTCAGTTCCATTTTGTTGAGGATCTTCCGGTCACGTTTCAGCCTGATCACGGTTTTCTTGTGCTGATGTGTCCCGGTCTTCGCCGAATACCTTTCCGTTGTGTCCGGCATTACATTTTCATCGATTTCCCACCCGAAATTCACATATCCGTCCATAAGAAAAGACGCCTGAGCAATATCTGCTGTCACTTCTTTATATTCATATGCAATAAAATTTCTGTTCCTTCTCTCTGCCTGTTCCATCCGCTCAGTCCCTCCGATCTTTCTTCTTGGTTTCTGCCGGCACAGGAATCCTTACTGTAAATGTACTTCCTCTGCCCTCTTCACTGGCAGCACTGATCTCGCCGTCCATCAGCATGAGGATCCGGCTGACCAGAGCAAGCCCGAGCCCGTTTCCTTCTTTAGAATGGGAAGTGTCTCCCTGATAAAATTTATCAAAAATATGCCGGATACTCTCCCTGCTCATACCGCATCCCGTATCTGTCACTTCGACCACCGCATATCCGTCGGAAGAAGTCTGCCGTACTGTCACTTTCCCGCCGGGTTCCGTGAACTTGACCGCATTGGACAGCAGATTATTCCACACCAGTTCCATGAGGTTTTTGTCCGCGTCTACAACTGTCTTTTCTTCTATATCAACTTCGAGTTCCAGATCTTTTTCATCCCACATATCTTCATAGTTAAGGATACACTCTTCAAGCTGGGCACAGAGGTCGTACGTCTCGATTTCCGGATCGATCCTCTGATGTTCCAGTTTATTCAGCCGGAGGATATTGGTAATGAGGCCGGAGAGCCGTGACGCGGCTTCTTCAATACTGCGCGCGTATTCTATACGTTCCTCTTCCGTCCCTTTTCCGGTCTGGAGAAGTTCGGCATAGTTCTTGATGATCGCGATGGGCGTCTTCATCTCGTGAGAGACGTTGGATACAAAATCTGTCTTTAAAGTCTCCACACTTCCCAGTTCTTCCACCATCTTATTGAAATCCAGGATCATCACGTCCAGATAATCCAGCCTGTCGGATGTATGCGTCGTGGGGACGTATACGGAAAAGTCTCCGTTTGCCACCTGCTCCGTCGCTTCCGCGAGCTTATGGAGCGGCTCTTCGTAAGTGCTCTTTATCTTCATTCTCGTAAACAAAGTCAGCCCTACTGCCACACAGCCCCAATAGACCATCGGAACAACAGTCTGGACGATCTCATTCCATCCCAGTTTATTCATCAGTACAACAAGCCCTACATGAATGCCGGACATAAGAAAAAGTACACCCAGAAAAATGCCGAAAAGAGACAGCGGAAAGAGACTGTCTTTGATCACACGCTGCCCGTTTTTCCCTGTTCCATTCCGCGCAGGACCACCGGCGCTTCTGTCCTTTCCACTCATTGCAGCACCGCCTTATATCCCAGTCCCCTGACAGTCACGATCTTGAACCCGTCACAGTCTGAGAGTTTATTTCTCAGTTTTGTCATATACACGTCCACCGCGCGCAGGCTGGTGTCACTGTCCACATCCCAGAATTCATCCATAAGCTGAGCCCTTGAAAATGTTTTCTTCGGATAGGATAACAGCTTATATATGATATTAAATTCCCGTGTCGTCAGGCTGATCTCCTCTCCGTCCACCTCTGCGCTCATGCCGTCTGCATCCAGCGTCAGATTGCCGACAGTGATCTTGCGCTCTGTCTCGATATTGGCTCTGCGCAGAAGAGCGCGCACACGGAGTACCAGCTCGTCCAGATCGACCGGCTTTACCATATAGTCGTCGATGCCCAGACGGAATCCCCTCTGCTTGGACGGAAGATCGTCCTTTGCAGACATAAAAAGGATCGGAATTCTCTCATTTACTTTTCTCACGGTCTTTGCGAACTCAAAGCCGTCGATCTCCGGCATCATGATGTCCGATATGATCAGGTCATAGAGTTGACTGTACATCGCATCATAGGCGTCCCTTGCGTTTAAACATCCTTTTGCCTCAAATCCACTGTCGTTTAAATACGTACAGACAATTTTATTTAATTTCTCGTCATCCTCTACTACAAGAATGTGTATCATGTTGATTTCCTCCGGATTTTTGTATGATGTTGGGTCAAAACCTTTTGACCCTGGCATCTTATATTTAATCTTAGCATACTATAGGAAGTTTGTGTTTCCGGAATATTTGACTTTTGTTTCTAAATTATTAAAATTATCATTATACAGCATCCGGCAGAATTGTGATAAAATACTGACAGAAGGGAAAAGCAGGAGGGAAGAAAATGCAAATCGTACACAGTATTCAATTGCATTCCGGCACCAATGAAGAGAATCTGCCCGGTTTTACCCCGGAATTTCCATACATTGCCTCACGAGCCGAGCTGGACCACTACAGGGACTTTTTCGTTCCGTGGCACTGGCACAAAGCAGTAGAACTGTTTTATATGGAAAGTGGAGAGATCAGATATCATACGCCGAACGGCACCGCTATATTTCCGGCAGGTTCCGGCGGAATGGTAAACTCCAACGTACTCCACATGACAGAAATGCTTTCGCGTACAGAAAAGAATATACAGTATCTGCACATTTTTGACCCGTCCCTGATCGCAGGAGCATACGGAAGTCTGATCGGAGAAAAGTATGTCACTCCCTTTATCTCTGCTTCTCAGCTGGAACTGATCCGGCTCACTCCCGATGAGCCCGGACAGGCTGAGATCCTCGCTATGATCCGGCAGGCTTTCCGGCTGGATGAAAATGAATTCGGCTATGAAATCAGACTGCGGGAAGCACTCTCACAGATATGGCTGAAACTTCTGAAGGTCTCCTCCTCCGCTCTTCAGAGCGAAGCGGCTTCGGACAGGAAAACGGACGATAAGATAAAAACAATGATGATCTACATACGCGATCATATCTCTGAAAAGATCTCCGTCCGGGATCTTGCCAATTCTGCATTTCTCAGTGAAAGAGAATGTTACAGAGTTTTTCAAAGCTGTCTGCATACGACTCCGACGGAATATGTTACAAGCTGCCGGATGCAGATGGCCTGCCGGATGCTGGCAGAAACCCGCGAATCCGTGACAGCCGTCGGCCATGCCTGCGGTCTGGGGAGCAGCAGCTATTTCGGAAAGACTTTCAAAGAGCATACCGGGTACACGCCTCTGGAATATCGCCGTAAATGGCAGGATAATGATAGAATTTGACAGGAAATAGATATTTCATAAGACACAAAACCTCTATAGTAATAATTGAAATAAGGATAAACATTTCGGTTTCAGTTAAGGAGGTTGCGTAATGATAAAGTTAAAGATCCTGAATATGAAGAATTTTCTGAAAGTGGTAAATCAGTGTGTCGGCAGGATAATAGTTGTATCGCCTGACGGGAAGAGAACGGATATCAACGGCCGTACCGCCATCCAGCACAGGCTGCAGAAAGAATACCTCGAGAATGGAAAATGTCTGCCTCTCACCCTGGAATTTGATTATCCGACAGATTATTTTGCAATTGTATCGTATTATGCCGGAGACTGTTAAGTCCCCGGTATAATACACTCAATGCGATCCATGTGATCAGAAGTCTGTCTGACTGCTGAATTCTTTCCACTTCTCAAGCTCGGCAGTTCTCTGACGTAAAGACTCCTCTACTACTTCCACCGCATCCGGTCCCAGAACAAGCCGGAACGGAATGTCGCCTCCCTGCACGATTTTCATGATCGTCTGAGCTCCCTTGTATGGGTCTCCGGGCTGTGTACCGTCTACTTTCTCTACGCCGATGCGTCTCTGGCCCGCTGTCTGATCATAATCCCCTATCACCTTTCCGGACTGAGTCAGAGATCTGCCTGAGAAATCTGTCCGAAATGCTCCCGGTTCTACTACCATCACTTTAATTCCAAGGGGCTCCACCTCTCTTCTCAGTCCGTCAGATAAACCTTCCAGCGCACACTTTCTTCCTCCCCTTTTTCCACTGCAGCGCGGTAACCGTACCCGGCATTGTTGATGAGCACGTCGATGCGTCCGAATTTCTCCTGCGTCATCCGTACTGCTTTGTCTACCTCTTCCTGTACCGTAACATCCAGTGGAATTATGAGCGCATGTTCCGGATATTCCTCATGCAGATCAAATATTGTCTCTGCTTCTGCCATTTTATTTAACCTCCGTTCTGTATCTTATAGGTTCAGACCGCTCACCCAGTCCGCAACATCACTCTGAGCCTGCGACACACTGTTCCGTGAAATAGAAAGTCCGTCCTGCACGACTTCCGCATTCGGCTGCAGTTCTTCGATCGTACTGATCGTCTGTGAAAAGCCGCTGCCACCATGTGTTGTGAACGGAATGATCGTCTTGCCGCTAAAATCATACTCCTCAAGAAACGTATACAGCGGCATCGGAAGATCTGCGTTCCAGTTTAGGATACCCAATAAAGAGTGTGTCATACCCATCCAGCGAATCCGGGAGATTCTGGATCTCAGGACGCGCATTGCTGTCTCTCTCTTCAAGGGCAAAGGAGATTTCGCTATGTATACGATGATGCAGATATGCAAAGAAGCAGATATGACTTACCAGACATTAAAATATTATTGCAATGAAGGGCTGATCCCGAATGTGAAAAGGGATAAGAACAACCGCCGTATTTTCGATGAAAAAGACCTGAAATGGATTAAGGATCTTGTCTGCCTGAAGAAATGCGGCATGAGTATCCAGGAGATGAAGGAATATCTTGACCTGTGCCTGCAGGGCCAGTCTTCTATACAGCAGAGAAAAGAGATGCTGGATAAAAAAAGAAAAGCCCTTCTGGATTCCATTGAGGAATTGAAGGGCTGTATAGATTATATTGACTGGAAGCAGAATTTCTATGATGAGGTGCTTTCAGGGAAGAGGCCGTATGTCAGCAATCTGATCCGGGTGGATGAATAAATAGGCATTTTTCTCTACAAGTTTGGCATACTTTCCATAATAAAATATCCTCTGTTTCTTATGATCGCTGTTGTCTATCATAAACGATGATCATAAATAAACAGAGGATATTAGTTAAATATTTCTTGAACAGTTATTGTTGAGACCGGCTACAACAGCGCCATCGCCGCCGTGCCGGCGGTGAGCAGCACAAGTCCCAGCGCCTCTTTCTTCCTCAATTTCTCTCCAAATACAAAATACGAGAACGCAACTGTCACCAATACACTCAGCTTATCAACAGGCGCCACAATGCTTGCAGGGCCCTCCTGGAGTGCTCGATAATAGCATAGCCAGGACGCCCCTGTCGCAACACCGGACAGACAGATAAATCCCATCTCTTTTTTCCCGATCTGCGTGACTTCACGCTGTTTTCCTGTAACAAATACCATCCCCCACGCCATAACGAGCACAACGCACGTGCGGACAGCCGTTCCCAGATTGGACTCTACGCCGGAGATGCCAATCTTCCCCAGAATCGCTGTCAGACTGGCAAAGAAAGCCGAGCCCGCTGCATAGAGCAGCCACCCGCCTTTTCCGGTCTTCTTCGTCTCTTCTACGTCCTTTCGCTCGATCATCAGCATGATCCCCGCCGCAATGACGATGACAGCCGCTGCTTTCGGGAGAGAAATCCCCTCATGCAGAAAGATCAGCGCCAGTATGATCGTAAGGACCGTGCTTGATTTATCAATGGGCACGACTTTATTGACATCTCCTGTCTGCAGTGCCTTGAAATAGCACAGCCAGGATGCTCCCGTGGCAGCGCCCGATAGGACCAGAAATAAAAACGTATATCCGCTGATCGAAGTAATCTGGTCAAAAGATCCTGATATGAGCACCATGATCCACGAAAAGATAAGGACTACCACCGTGCGCACTGCCGTCGCCACGGTAGAGTCCGTTTTCCTTATCCCGCATTTTGCCAGGATTGAAGTCACCCCGGCAAAAAATGCAGAACCTATGGCATAGAAAAGCCACATCCCTCATTCCTTCTTTCTCTCTTCGTCTGCTATAGTTCTCGCTATAGCTTTCACTCTACATATTCAGACGGTATCCTGCGCCCCACACAGTCTCTATGATCTTTGGCTTTCGCGCGTCGTCCTCGATCTTCTCTCTCAGCCGGTTGATATGGACAGACACAGTCGCCGCGTCCGAAATATAATCGTATCCCCATATCTTTTCAAATAGTTCTTCCTTTGAAAAGACAATGTTCGGATTCTCTGCAAGGAATCTGAGAAGCTCAAACTCGCGGTTCGGAAGCTTCAATTCATTTCCGTTTTTCCATACTTTCCATGTCTTAGGCTCGATCACTACATCATCCACCACGATCAGGATCTGTTCCATTTCCGTCACCTCTCACCAATTATATCAGCCAGCGGAAAGAAAAGCTGTATCTTCAGTCCATTATCATTTTCCGCCTTCACTGTTCCGTGATGCCGTTCCATAATGTATTGTACCACATAGAGTCCGACTCCGCTCCCCTTTTCATTTCTCGACTCATCGCAGCGGTAAAACCGCTCAAAGATATGCGGCAGTTTTTCTTCCGGCACTCCCTGTCCGTTGTCCTTCCACTCCAGGATGACGCCTTTTCTCTCGGCGACGTTATCTTCTTCTCCCGTTACACACTCTTTTTGTCCGCCTGGCATATCTGTCTTTTCTCGTTTTTCATATATCCGGATATCAATTTTAACCGGACAGACTTTTGCATACTTGATGCTGTTCTCCAGCAGGTTGTCGAATATCCTCGGAATCTGATCCACATCCAGCAGTACATCCGGCATCTGTTCTGTTTCCCGATGCACCTGTATCTGTACTTTATCCCGGTCTGTAACCCCTTCTTTCTGCGCTGCATATGCGTCGGCAAATTCCGCCAGATCCACGCGCACCATATGAAACGGCATCTGTCCGCTCTCCATCCGGGAGAAATCAAAGAGTTTCTGCAACAGGCTGTTCATCTCACCAGTAGACTCATATGCCGTACGCAGATACATTTCTTTCTTCTCCGGCGTATCTGCCACCCCGTCCAGCACGCCTTTGATATAGCCGCGTATAGAAGTAAGAGGCGTTCTCAGATCATGGGAAATACCGCCCACCATGTCTGTCCTCGCCCGCTCATTCTCAAGGAACTCTGTCAGATGCTCTGTCTGCTCACCCGAGCAGTTCCGAGTTCACCTTTTTTTCTTTTTTTACTTCGCCTGCAAGTCGGGAGGCATAATTTCCCTCTCCCACATGAATCACTCTTGCATATGCCTTGCCTGATATTCCAAAACTGCCCGACAGAAGTTCTGCTCCCGATTCCTTTACGATCGCATCGCTTTCCCCTGTCAGAAGCGACTCATTCATTTCCAACGCACCCGTACAGTGGGGCGGTTCAGGAGAGACAGGTCATCTACCAGTTTCTTTGCTTTCAGCTCCTGAAAAATACCGATCAGGATATTCAGGATAATGATCGCGATGAAGAGCATATTGGAATATGCCCCGACAGCGAACAAGAGCGCCGCGATCAAAAAGTTGAGAAAATTAAATAGTGTAAAAAAGATTCTCTCTGATGATCTGTGGTTTTGTCTTGGTGATCTGATCTGCGACAGTATTTCTAAACATTTCTTAAACTTTCTCTGGTTCTATTCCGATTTCTGTGCTACTATATCTTCAAAGCATTATATTTTCAGCATGTTTTATTCTAAAGCGGCAGATACCGTATCAAAAGTTCTATTACATTCAGGAAAATCTCAATGCTTTTGATTCCCTATTAACAAGCAGAGAGATTTTGGCTGACTGTACGGGCAGACCAGCTGACAGACCGGCCGCAGTCTCTTTGCTCCACATTTTTATAAGGAGGCTGCGATATGACAGATCAAAACACATCAACTATGTTACCCGTAAACCGTACTTACAAGTCAACCATATTTATCATGCTGTTCGAAGACCGCAATAATCTGCTGGAATTATATAATGCAATGAGTGGAAAACACTATACGGATCCGGAACTTCTGGAGATTAATACACTTGAGAACGCAATCTATATGTCAATCAGAAACGATATTTCTTTTCTGATCGATGGCCGACTCTCTTTGTATGAACATCAGTCCACCTACAGTCCAAACCTCCCACTGCGATTCCTGTTCTATATCTCTCATCTCTACTCAAGAATGACGAAAGACAGGAATCTCTATGGATCGAAAACTGTAAGGATACCGGCGCCGGAATTTGTCATCTTTTACAATGGCAGAGCTGAAATGCCGGAACGCCACATATTAAAGCTGTCAGATATGTACAACACTAAAGACAGGAAAAGGAGAGCTAAACTGGAGCTAGAGGCTGTCATGCTGAATATTTCCGGAGAATATAATCAGAAGTTAAAAGCCGCCTGCAAAACACTTCGGGAATATGCCATATATACAGATAAGATTCGGAAATATGCCGATGAAATGGACCTTGACGATGCTGTCGAACATGCGATCCGGGAGTGTATTACAGAAGGAGTTTTAAAAGATTTTCTTGAGAAACACAGAGCGGAGGCGAAAGAAATGAGTATCTTTGAGTATGATCAGGAAAAACATATGCAGCAGGAAAGGGAAGACGCCTGGAAAGGCGGTCTGCTCCAAGGTAAAGCCAGTGCAGTTATCAATCTGCTGAAAGAGCTGGGTCCTCTGCCGGAAGCATTAGAGCAAAAAATTAAAGATGAAACAGATCCTGATATTCTGGATAAGTGGATCAG
>DYCJ01000011.1:18443-20090 GCA_019418195.1 Clostridiales bacterium
GATCAGACTGGCGGCTAAAGCAGGATCACTTGATGATTTCAAGAAAAATATGTAGATTGACCAACTTCGCAAACCCCTTCAGCGAATAATCTTCGATTCCGTCCTGATCATCAGTCACAAGATCAAAGAAACAGTTCGGGATCTCACCCAGTTTCAAATTTTTGCTGATGCAGGGCGTACAGCCTTTATCATGGTTGTCCGGATGAAGCGGACATTTCGTGTTTTTGCATGTACATATCGTGTTCATTTTTCTCTCCTTTTTGCAGGCACTGATAAACGCCTGAAATATTTTTTGCTGTTCTTCTGAGTCTGTCATCATCTCCGGATGCCACTGGATGCCGCCTGCCATTTCAACCGATGCAATATAATCTTCTGCCAGAAACAGCCACTGCTGTTCCGGCTGGCCCATATGTGAGATTGTTCCGATCTCATCCTTTGGGTCATAATTACATGTAATACCGGTCAGAGGTCTCATTTTGTCTCCTGCTCAAATACAGACACGACATACTCTGCGATCTCGCAGTCCTGCTCCTCTGTACCGCCGCCGACTCGATTTTCTTTACCAATGTTGCAAAATTTCATCTCCATGGTACAATGGTTTAATCCAATAAACCAAAGGAATGTGATTATGACAGATCATGACAGAGAGCTTACCGAGCTCGCGAAAGAAGGCACAAAGAATTATTACTATTTTGATGAGGACTCGGAAGCAATGGAGCATCTGCTGCATATGCTTACCCATGCAAAGGAAATCATGCAGAATCTGCCTGCCCGTAAAGAAAACAAATAGAATGGAGTGTATAAACATAATGGATTTAAAAGAAGCAATGAAAGAAAGACACAGTGTTCGTCAGTACGAGGACAGACCACTCGAAAAAAACATTATTGACGAACTGGAGAGTGAGATTGCAGCGTGCAACAAAGCGAGCGGGCTGAACATCCAGCTCGTAAAAGACGAGCCGAAAGCATTTGACAGTTTTATGGCACACTATGGGAAGTTCAGCGGCGTCAGAAACTATATCGCCATGATCGGGAAAAAAGGCCCGGATCTGGAAGAAAAGTGCGGATACTTCGGCGAACGGCTTGTCTTGAAAGCGCAGCAGCTTGGTTTAAACACATGCTGGGCAGCCATGACTTACAGCAAAGTGAAGACTGCTTTCACTGTAAACAGCGGGGAAAAGCTGTGCATCGTTATCTCCCTCGGATACGGCATGACCAACGGCGTTCCTCACAAGTCAAAACCTGTGGAGGCCGTAACTAAAGCAGACAGACCACTCCCCGACTGGTTCAGAGCGGGAGCAGAAGCCGCGCTGCTCGCTCCGACTGCAATGAACCAGCAGAAATTCCTGTTCGTGCTTGACGGAAATAAAGTCTCTGCAAAAGCCGGATTTGGTTTCTACACGAAGATTGATCTCGGCATTGCAAAATATCATTTCGAAATCGGCGCGGGAACAGATAACTTTAAATGGGCGTAACCGATGCCCCGGCAAAAATCCGCAGGATCAGGCTGCCTGTCGAAAGAATGACAGTGCAACACTCTGTTCCTGCGGATCTTTGTGTACATCATCTTATTATTCAAAAATACCTTTCAGTACGTTCACGCATCCTTCAATCCCCAATTTGGATGAATCGAGGACTACATCATAA
>DYCJ01000011.1:20100-23139 GCA_019418195.1 Clostridiales bacterium
ACATCATAATTCTTCAGGTCTTTCCATTCTTTTCCCGTATTGGCACGGAAATAGCCTGACCTCTTCTTATTATAGAATCTGCGGGTCGATTCCGCTTCCGCCGGAGCGATCCCGTAATCTTTCGTAATCCTGTTCTTTACTTCATCTTCGTTCTCAGAATGGATAAATACTTTTATGACACCTTTCTGTTCTCTCAGCGCATCGCTGGCACAGTGTCCCAGAAAGATCGCAGGTCCTTCCATTGCAAGTCTCCGGATTTCCAGCTGTTCATCAAGAAATACCTTTCCTTCTTCTGTCAGCATATTCGGATCGCCTGTCTGCACCCGGCTCATAACAAACATAGAATAAATCAGGCTTCCGGTTGCTTTTTCCTCATACTGGTTGATCCTCTCGACCGGAATTCCCTGTTTCTTTGCTACCGCTTCAAGAATCTCATGTCCATAACACGGCACACCGCTGATCTCCGACAGTCTCCGTGCAATCTTTGTTCCTCCGCTTCCGTATTCTCTTTCAATTGTTATATAACGAAATTTCATCTTTGTACCTCCAGTAGTTATTCCGGTTATTTCACACAGGAGTATTAATCTCCACCCGTTGATTGTTTTTTCCTATGATATTATAATAATAAAAATACGTTTTTACTACAATGGCCACTTGTCCTTACCTGTGGCTTAATATACATTTATCAAAAAATGTGTATTAATTGCAGCGAAAAGTAATTACACGAGGAGAAAAAGATGACCCCTACATCAAAACAGGATCTGCGCTTTATAAAAAATGAAAATCTGATACTGAGCACATTTCGCGAAATGATAGCGGAAAATGAATACTCCAGGATCTCGATCAAAGAACTTACGGAACGAGCTCAGATCAACCGGAAAACATTTTATCTGCATTATCCGTCTCTGGATCATCTGGTCACTGCCTGCCAGTTCAGACTTATGGAACCTGCTCTGCGGATGATCTCCGAAGCGGTCTTTCCTGATGATGCGGAGAAGATCATCCAACACAGCTTTCAGTTTATGGCAGCCCTCAATCCTGTCGACAAAAAGATTCTTTCGATCAAAAGCAAAATTTCTGATGCAAAAAGTCCTTCCGATCTGATCCGGGAATGTTTTTTTGCCAAATATGACCGTTTTCCGGAATATAACCGCTTTGAAAGCAATTTGATCATCACTTATTTTTCTGTCTGTCTTGACGTAATATACCGCCAGTGGGAAGTAGACGGACAGCGGATTCCAATAGAAGAAATGATCCCGCTTGCCACCCGTCTGATCCTGCACGGTCTGGACGGTACCGGGCTGACAGAACGAAAGCACCAGAAGGACTGTCCAACAGACGGACATGAAGTCCGTCCTTGAAATTTCTAACCGTAACATGTTATACTTGTGACCTGCTCCCACCACTTAACCTGACGGTTTGAAGTGGGGGCTTCCTGTTCAATAGCCTCCTATGGGCTAAGTATCAACAGGCTATCCCCGCCAGTCCGGCGGTTCTTTTTTATTTATCGCCCGGATACGGGCATCTTTTTCTGCGCTGTTATGCACATAATAAT
Organism: Clostridiales bacterium; assembly: GCA_019418195.1. Classification (GTDB taxonomy): domain Bacteria; phylum Bacillota; class Clostridia; order Lachnospirales; family Lachnospiraceae; genus Mediterraneibacter. The sequence continues at coordinate 21,656 of DYCJ01000011.1, forward strand.
CGCTTTCCTTCTTCCCGGATGTTGATCGCCGCGTTCACATCCCTGTCCATATGATTTCCACAGCTGCAATGATAGGTCCGCTCGGATAATGCCAGTGTTTCTTTTACCTTTCCTCATTTGCTGCATTTCTTGCTGGATGGATAGAATCGGTCTGTCTTTACGAGTACCTTCCCCCTGACTTTCTATGTAAGACCTTATTACTTCAATCGGTGCTCCTCCTGCAGTCATCAGACAAAAGCTCTGGCTCCAGAATGCTTCTTCTCCGTGAGCAGAACGAGTGTTCTTTTGCAACCAAGAAAATCAAAACATTCAAATAATAATAGCAATTCATCCCGCCACCTGCAGAGGTTAGGAGAATTCTTGCTTAACATCAGTTAAATAAATATCCACTATACAGTCCAGATCAATCTGCATCCCGTCCTCCAGAACAAGCTGTCCCGCATCGGAATTGATCCGACGGATCCTGCCCTCGGCAGTGTGATATGCACCGCCGGATTTCTTCTCATCCGGGACAAAATAAGTGATCCTTACTCCCGGTTTTTCACCCGGGAGCCCGCAGGCAAGCTGAATTTTATAATCCAGGATCTCCTTTTCGTCTTCTGACAACTCCGGTTTCGCATCAGTCTGTCTCGCAGTCTCCTTTATCACATCCCCGTATCCGGTCAGTGCGGCAAAGGGTGCGAACTGTGCCGCCCGGTCAGATACGGGCATATGAGGGTGAGTGGAAGATACATGATGGGGAAGATGGATGATGTCTTCATAATTTGTTTCTTTTCTCTGATCTTTCATGCCTTTCACCCTCCAATCTGAATTTTCACGCTTTGTGTCCTCCGATCTGGCTGTTCCTGTCTCTGGCAGTCGCCCCTTCTTCCAGATTCATTCCCTTTAAGATTGCATTCTTTCCAAACTTCTTCTTAATCTCCAGCACCGCTTTCTGCATCTTCTTCTCCCGTTCCAGCTCTGCCTCCTGCTCCTCCTGTTCTTTCTGCAGGGCAGCATAATCCGTGAAAAGATCCATCTGTTCGAACTGCATCTCCCTCTGCGCCTCCCCTTCCGGGATGACATGGGTTGCGGCCATGCTCAGTCTCCGCCAGAAGATTTTCATCCACGATACGGTCAAAGAGTTCCGTGACCGCCTGTATGATCTGCCGCGTTGAAGAAGTATACTGCTTCAGGTTCACCGTACCGTGAGCATGCTTCGGTATCTTTCTCCCGTAACGGTCTGTCTTCACCTCGCCGCTGTATTTTTTCCGCAGGTCAGGATCTTTCAGATTGTCAATATCATATCCTACTGTCAGAACGATCTGATCGGTCACCAGCCCTTTGTCTACAAGATCCAGGGCCAGCAGGTCTGCCATCTCACGCGCTGCCAGCCTCGCTTTTTCAAACGGGTACGGACACTGCAGCACCTGGCCGGAACCGACACTGCTGCTCTGCGGCTTGTATGCTTTGATATCTGCGATCGTACACGGCTCCCAGCCCCA
>DYCJ01000110.1:0-722 GCA_019418195.1 Clostridiales bacterium
CTTTCAGATACATGTGTTCGCGCTTTCCTGCTTCCTCCATGGTCTCCCTGCTGTGGGAGATAAGCCAGACACCGCCGCCCGGCTCACAGTCGCCGGAGACGTAAGTAATCCTGTCTCTGTACATTTCGAGCAGTCCTCTCTTTATGCCAATATATTTCATACGGCCTTCCTTGCGGTCATAGCAATTCTCTCCGCAGGATTCTCTCACATAGAGTTTTGCTTTCCTGTTCTTCTCGAGGAAGACCGGCATCCCGTCCGCATGGTCATAATGCGCATGGGAGAGCACCGCATAATCCACATCAGCCAGATTTATCCCGAGCTTCTCCGCATTTTCAGCAAAAAGACCGCTCTGACCCGCATCCAGAAGGATCTGCTGATCTCTGTATTCTATGTAGAAACTTAATCCCCACTCGCCCGTCAGTCCATTGTTTCCTGTATTATCTGTTAATACCGTCGCTTTCATAGTTTCTCTCCGCTTAACAGTTCTGATCCCTTTTTCTTCCTGCTCTCAAAGTAGATGAACCGGTCGATGGAATCCAGAATATCTGCAAAATCCTCTCTCGGCGCCGCGTCAATATAACGCCCCAGTATCTCCTGCTCGTTCTCTCTGTACCGCCCGTAAAAGATATCATACAGGTTGTGCCCTCTCATGTGGATCCTAATGTCTTCCATATGCTGTTCTACATCCTGCACATTTTCAAGATCATGTCCGATGACCTCTA
>DYCJ01000110.1:732-7994 GCA_019418195.1 Clostridiales bacterium
GCCGCCAGAGATACTCCCGCCATTTCTCAAGAAATATCTCATAAAACTGCTCTTCCGATTCTATAATACCTATCTGTGCCATCACTTTCGGATCAAGGAAATAATTCTCAAAAGAATAGTATTTCAGAATCAGCACATTCTTTTCCGTCACCCGAGGCAGGCGGTCCGCATCCTCCTCATTTCTCTGGGCATAATACTTACAGAGCTGTGATTTCAGTTCTTCACTGTCTTTGCCGTCCCCGTCCCTGATCATGAGGAAATTATCCTTTATGTAGACCTGATTCATATATTTCAGATTGGCATACGTCTTGATATTCGTACAGCTGTTCGTTGTGATGATCGCTATACGTGAGAGTTTTCCCTCGCTGTCATATGTCTCAGAATAATACTTCCGGATGAGCAGCGGCAGTCTGCTCTTATCCTGCTTGCCCTCGACTATGAAGACAAAATTCACATTCATCAGATCATTTGCCGAGTAGCCGAGATCATCAAGGACAGCACTGATATCTGTTTTCTCTTTCACTTCAGAGAAACCGTCCTCATTTAAGAACACCTGCCGGATCTGTCTGCTGTTAAAATTCGACAGAAGATTCGGAGAATGCGTGGAGAACATGACCTGATTCTTCCTCGACAGCCGGTACAGAATGTCTCCTGATACCTTCTGCAGCTTCGGATGGAGGAATATCTCCGGATCTTCCACCATGATGATATCCGTATTCTCCATTCCTTCTTCCTCGTATGTCTCCAGAAGCGAGAGCATGTAGATGCTTCTCATTCCTTTCCCCATGCTGCCTGCCGGACGCTTCTCCTGATATCCTGCCAGCCTCACATCTGCCGTCACGGAAAGTGTACGCTCGATATCGAGGTTCATGGAATATACGATCTCATCGCGGCCGCCGTTTTTGCGGAAGTTTTCATTCACCTTCCGGGAAAATACATCCAGATTCAGGTTGTACAGCTTATATTCCAGAAGTTTTGCCGCCTCAAAAGCATTCAGTTCTTCTGTTGTCTTCTTACTGATCAGACCGATACAAGAGAAACATCGATTGCATTCTTTCGCCATGTCAAACATACAGCAGCCGGAACGCATCTGTTTGAGAAGATCATCCTCCTGCATCAGCAGCAGATCATCCTGAAACTTCTCCAGATTTCTCTGCGTGTCCATAAAATAAATATGCGGAAATATCAGCGGAATGTACCGGTTATTCTTCTGATGACCGTCACCGTACCGCGTACGCCCTTCCCGATTGACGGAAAACTCAAAGGTCAGCGTACCTCCGGGGAACTCACATCCGCTGTCCGTTCCATTTTCTCTGTCAGGCAGAAAAGATGGAAGCCGCCTGCAGAACTCCCGGTACCAGGCCTCATATCTCCGGTAGGTACTGACCTCTCCGAATCTGTGAAACCTCTTCAGATCAGCCTCCGTTATGCGCAGTTCCACGCTGATCTCCACATTAGGGAAATTCTCCCGGAAATCTTCTTCCCTGACGATATAATCCCCTCCGACAGCGCGCACAGCGTCAAGGACAGCCGTTTTTCCGGTGTCATTCTGACCGACCAGTATGAGGGCATTTTCAATACCGCTGATATGCATATCTTTTATGGATTTAAAATTGCGTATCCGCAGATCTGTTATCTGCATCCTGACGCCTCCTGTCTCCGGTCTTTCCGATATACTTTATTTTCTCAGAATTTTCTCCATCGGCTTACCCTTAGCGAGCTCATCAACAAGCTTATCAAGATAGCGGATTTCCTGCATCAGAGGCTCTTCGATCTCCTCTACTCTCACACCACAGACTACGCCTTTGATCAGTTTTCTGTTTTCATTAAGGTGAGGCGCATTGCGGAAGAAATCGCCGTAACTGCAGGACGATCCGGCAAGATTTTCCAGATCGGTCTGACTGTACCCTGTCAGCCAACAGGCCACTTCGTCCACCTCGTCCTTAGTCCTTCCTTTCCTGACCGCCTTATTGACAAGCAGGGGATATATTTTTGCAAAACTCACTGCATCGACCTTTTCATTATCCAAGGTATCTTTCCTCCACAAACATAATTACCGCTCTCGATTTTCAGGTATTGTGTTCCTGATTTATGCCGCCAGACTATTGTATCATTCTTAACAATCCAGTGTCTATACAATAATAATTAAAAACTATTCTCTTTCTCTTATGATCACATGGACACGATCGCCGTCCCCTTTGTTTATTTTCTCCCGGATGGCTTTCGTAATGCCAATAATGTAACAGACGGAACCATCCTCATATTTCACTCCCATATTAACAACGCTCCCGTCATATGGCTGTCCGTCAAATTCCGCATGGACTTTGACCCGTCCTCTGCCGAATTCTTCTCTGATATTCCACGGAAAAATGACATACGCGCCGCCCTTTTCCGGTATACAGTGGATGATTTCATCATATTCATATATCTCTCTGCTCATGAATACCTCTTTTTATTCAGAATATTACTGTCCCTATTTCCGTGTACGAAATATACGGATCAGCCAGAATGCCGCATTTCCTGTCAGCAATATGAGATAAACCGGCGTAAACCAGCCCGGCAGCGGCTTTTCCATTGCAGGAAATATGATCAATGTACTAAAAACCGCCGTCATAATGAGTTTTGACGTCCTGATGAGATACTTTAACAGCCGATATACTTTTTCACTGTTTTTCCTTGTGATTTCTACACCGGTATTCCACATATCAGGATAGCGCTCAACAAAACTGATGCCAAGATACAAAACCCATGATATGATCACAGTAAACCATATCATTCCTTTGCCGCCCCAGTCGTCAATCTCACCTGCTGCGTTATAGTGTGTCGGTATCTGATCGGGGATCGTACTCCAACAGACAAGCAGATATATCAGCGTCCCTATAAGCATGATCCGACACAAATATTCCATAATAGTATCGGCCCAGGTATCTTTTATATTCATAATTTCATTCCTACTCCCTCTAACCGCTCAGTATAACTGATCCAATCTCTTTGATATTCGATACCTCGCAATAAAAGCTGCAACTTCCAGACATAATGCGAGGATGAAGCACCACATGGGAACACGCATCTCCAATTGTATCCGGCAGAATACAGAGATCAGAAGAAATATCGCACCGACAAGCTGAATAAACTCCATTACACGCTTCTGCCGCTCCTCAAGTGCTCTTCTCTCTTTTACTTTATCCGAATGGAACGGGAATTCTTTCTTTGCAAACTCTTTTACATCTTCATCTGATATCAGTTCATCCAGTCTGATGCCAAACTCCATCGCAATCCTTTTCGCCATGATAAGGTCCGGACATCTCGTACCATTCTCCCACCTACAGACTGTCTGCCTTGACACATACAGCTTATCGGCAAGCATCTGCTGTGTCAGATGGTGTTCCTCTCTCATTCTTTTAATGTTATCCCCTAATGCCATATTACACAGCCTCCTTTTCTTTTACCAAAACTATATAACATTGCATCGTAAGAGGAAAGCTCCATTCTCGTTTCTCATTGTTTCCATTCCGGTAACAGGATAATACTGCCAGACAGACCAGACTCTATAATCCATACCTCTCTTTAAAGTCCTCATACTGCTGTTCTCTCAGCTCTTCCACCTTCTGCTCTCTCGCCTGATCGGCAAAATGCAGCGGTATGCTCGCTGCAGCCAGAATAAGTACGCCGCCGATGAACATCATGATCAGCCATCTCACCCCCGCCCGGAGCACCGGTCCGGTCATCATATTATTGATCTCATTGATGTTGAGCACCTGTGCGTACCGCTTTTTCCCACAGCCGGGACATTGAAATTTTTTCGCATAATATTTGTACTGCGGACGGTTTATAAATGCGCCGCCCTGCATTTTTGTTTTTGTGACACTTTTATATTTTGACACATAGCTCTTTGTAAATTCCTCTGCCCTCACTTCATACTCCGTGCCGCATTTTTCGCATTTAACATGTCCGACAAAACCGGCTTCTGCTACTACATCTCTGCTATGACGTATAAACTGAACAGCACAGAAAATCACCCATCCGAACAAAACAATGCCCATAACTATAAGTATGACGCTCCGTACAAACACGAACCATCCCCTCCCTTCTTATGCGCTCTTATTCATGATCTCTTCTCTTGTGAACCGGATCTGTCATTTCCAGAAGCTCCTGATATCGGAAACAAGATTCCATATGATCATTGATAATACCGCATGCCTGCAGATGTGAATAGACAGTAACAGACCCCATATACTTCAGTCCGCGTTTTTTCAGATCTTTGCTTATCCTGTCCGAAAGCCCGTTTCTTGCCGGGATCTCTCCTTTCTGATGTCCGGTATACAGATACGTCTTCCCGTTCGTAAAGTTCCAGATATACTCGCTGAAAGAGCCGAACTCCCTGCGGATATCCTGAAAGCACCGGGCATTATATATTACTGCCTCGATCTTCCTTCTTGATCGGATCATCCCCTTTGTTTCCAAAATCCTTTGAACGTCTTCTTCGCCATACTCAGCCACTTTGTCAAAATTAAAATCATCAAAGCAACTTTTAAATATCTCTCTTTTCTGTATCATCATATTCCAGTTGAGTCCGCACTGCATGACTTCCATCATCAGGAACTCGAACTGTTTCTGATCGTCGTGTACCGGCACGCCCCACTCCTCATCATGGTAACGGATCATCTTTTCATTACACATACACCAGGGACATCGTTCCATATCTTTCCTCCATTCCCTTATTCTTAACAGTTTATCTTACTCGCTGATGCGGTAATGGCCTGTAATATCATCCCTGCTTTCAAGAATATCCTCCTCATACGACTTCTGAAACGGATCATTGTGATGGATGACATAAGCCACTCCGTTGTCGTTTCTCTTATCAGAAACAATCCCGATATGGTTCTCAAAGATCACGATATCTCCGCCCTGCCACTGACTGATATCATAGATGTCTGTCGTAAGTTCAACCGCAGTATGGGCAAAATATACTTTCAGATTATTTACTCTCCGGAAGTCAATATTGATATCGGGTTCCTCTATATTATAATCCTGCGGATTCTCCAGAATATCCGCATTAACAAGTTCCATAAGGTCATACCCTGCACTTTTCATTGCATTTGCAACAACATCCGTACAGACGCCATACTGGTCATCCGGATAGCCCGTAGAATAATATTTGCTCTTGTAAACCGGGTTTGTGGAAATATAATCCCTTGCGCCCTGAAGGATATCTGACTGATCATCAAGCCCGTCCCCGTCCATATCTACAGAACTATGGAAATCTGCTATGCCAAAATCCTCGTTTTCTTTTGCCTGAACCGGCTCGCTGCTCGTACCGAGAAAATAGTAACGGCAACGCCAGACTAAACATCCGGCTACAATCAGCAGGAACAGTATAATAACAGATATGACGATCTTCTTTTTAGACATAGCGGATGCCCCTTTCTTTCTGAATCATAATTGATATATTACCTATAACTGAATTGCCATGATATACTCATACTCATTTTCAGATACAGCATAAAAGCCGGCTTTCCGGTACATCTCCACGGCATAATTCGCTTTTTGCACTGACAGAGACAGTCTGGAATAACCAGCCGCCCGCTCTTTTGCAATCATGTCGTTCAACAGCGCTGTGCCAATTCCGGATTTTCTGAACGGCCCGAGGACAGATATGGCAAGCGATGGCGTCTCATCATCAATATGGCCATAGTCGTCCATAATCCTCACCCATACTGCTCCTATGATATCGCCGTTCACCTCAGCAACCAGAGCGCTGTCATGCCTCGAACTGCCGAAATCACGGATATATACCTGCATTTCAGGAGAATCTGTAATAGATCTGTCCGGCGGCTCCGCTCCTTTTGCAACATAGACCGCCTCGTATAGAAACTCTTTCAACAGAGGATACTCATCCTCCCTCATTTCACGAATAATATAATCCATATCCCATTCCCTCACATAGTCATCGGTGTATGATTCCGTTTCCAGCCCATCAGGTACTCTTCCTCGCCTGTGGCATCATCTGTCATTTTCTTAAGAATCTGGAATCCTTCACGCTGATAGAATCTGACAGCTCTTTCATTTTCACATATACATGGAGGGTCAATTCCCTTTTAATCTCTTTCACATAGTCCAACAGAGCTTTTCCCGTTCCCTTTGAGCGGATTTCTTTTCGGACGAAAACACCTGCTATATACTCTTCTTCCAAACCAATAAATCCACGGATTTCATTGCTCTCCTCATCTTCGCAGACATATACTTCTGCCTGCAGGAGCATTTCCTTTACTGGTGTGAAATTGCGTTCCCAATACTCTGGCGGAACGAAATCGTGGGCTTCCCTGTTTGCAGTCAGCCAGATCTGTGCGACCGTATCGATATCTGTTTTCTGCAATCTTCTTATCATAAATCTTACTCCACAAATGAATGACTCATAATATAAAACGCCTCCTGGCTGGGCAGCCACTTCTTCTCCATCTTTTCAAGACTGTCATCGTACGCCGCTGCTTCCTTTTCGTCTACATTCATCACTGGGCTGTCTGAATAGTACCATTTTCTCCCATCCAGAGCCCCCTCCTTTAATTCTTTTACTAACATCGCCGCCGGGTATTTTCCACCCTCCACACAGACATTATGTTTCTTACAGCACTCAAAGCCGCGGCTTACATAGTTTGCCGGACTTCCGAATATGACGATCACATCATATCCGAGTTCCAACGCTCTCTGAGCGGAATGTTCGATCAGCATTTTTCCGTATCCATTTCTCTGGTACTCCGGCAGGATGCTGACAGGCCCGAAAGTCAGGATCTCCTTTTCCGTTCCGTTTTCATCCATCAGTTTAGCCTTCGTGTACATGATATTCCCGATCACCTGGCCATCCAGTTCCGCCACGAAGTCAAGCTCCGACACAAAATCCTCATGTCCTCGCATGATATGGACAAGATAATGCTCCATACATCCCGGGGAATATACATTGTAAAAAGCCTTTCTTGTAACATCTTCTACGATTTTATAATCTGTCTCTATTTCATTTCTGATTTTAAACATTTTTATTCTCCTCTGTTTTCATATTGTACTTATGTATATTTTCTATCATATCACGCACCAGTATGCCCGTAAAGCAAAAGAAAACACCCGAAAGATTACTCTCTCAGGTGTTCCTCTCATTCCCTCTGAAATTGTCCGTATACCTTCAAAACTACATACAAAGAATCAATCATCCATACCTATTCCCGCTTTGGTTATGCCCTCGACCTATTAGTAACAGTCAGCTCCATGCG
>DYCJ01000111.1:0-6377 GCA_019418195.1 Clostridiales bacterium
ATCACCGCACTGCCATTTTCATTTTTAATAAAGCCAAACATTTCCGCAGTTTCAATATATTTATTTAACGGATTGTAGGGAATTGCTTTTCCTGTAAAAAGCAGTTCATACAGAACATCCTTCAATTCCGGATAATCTGTAAGTTTATTCACCAGTGATTCAAATAACGTATTTTTATCATTCAGCAGTAATTTTTCTGCTTCAAGAAAACCCGCTTTTGTCCATGCAGATCTCCTGTCCGGGAAATCTCTGCTGCCCGAAATATCTTCGTCAATACATTTGCACAGCCACGACACAAGGTAAGGATACCCTGACGTATAATCATAAATCAGCCCTGCCATTGTATCGATGTCCATCCCAGTATGATAATCCTCCTCATAGTCTTCCAGCATTCCTGTAATATCTTTCTGCGAAAAGCTCATATCAACACGAAACTTTGCCGCAATGTTCCAAGGGCTATTATTCTTGTGATCCTGGTCAGATCGAATTTTTCTTTTTATATTTTTAATGTCGTACACACCTGCAAGTATTACGGACTGAAAAGCTGGGGTCACATCTCTATCAATATAATACCCTCTAAGCTGAGAAAGAAAATCCAGAAAGACCTGATTATTCGAAGCGCTGTCCACTTCATCGATAATCAGGACAATTGGTTTTTTTGATATACGGCACCATATACTCAAAATTTCAAACAGTTGCCCCAGCGCCGCACCCTGACTATCCCCGATTAACTCCTGGAGATCTCTTCTGATTTCAGCAGGCATAGCCTCTTCCCCGCTGACTTTCCTAAGGATCGCTTCTGAAAAAGCTTTTACAAACGCCCCTTCCTCCGCAAAATCTTTATGGCTCATCAGCTGAAAATCAAGACTTACAACAACATAATCCTGCACCAGATACTTTGCCAGTGCTCGCAAGGTCGTAGTTTTTCCGTACTGCCGGGCACGATTTATTGTGAAATACTGCCCTGCATCTATCATTTTTTTAATCTGCTCAAGCCGATCTGTTATATCCACCATATAGTGAAGCGACGGTTTGCAGTCTGCCGTAATATTAAATGTTCTGCTCATCACACGTTCCTCCCCGATCTGATCGTTTCTCCTGAAAACACGTCGGATATATGTATATTCTATTCTACCATTGCCTCACCCAAATAACAAGCAGACCGCCTTTCTCAGCAGACCGCTTTCTCATCCTTCATTTTCATACTCCCTGATCACTGCTCCCACCCATGCCTTAAACTCCTCTTTCACATCCTCCGGCCCCTCTATCACAACGCCCTTCCCAAGCGCCACAAGCCATCCGAAAAACTGCGGGCTTACATTCACCGCCGCGCTTACAGAAAAATGTTCCTCATCAACAGAATGCATCATGACATTTCTCCCAAAGCGGTCAATCATAGCCCCGGCCAGATTATTCTCGCAGGGCATCTTCACAGTACGCTCCTCTCCGCTGAACATACCGAACACTTTCTTAGCGTAATTTGCAAGATCAAATTTTTCGAAGTGTTCTTTTCCGCTTCGGGACTGATCCGTTATTTCTATATCCAGCATCTTATCCACCCGGAAATGTTTGATCATTTCCGCCTCGCCGTCATAACCGACCATATAATAATTTTCATCGTCCCAGGTCAGTCCCCACGGGCTGATTTCATAGGCCTTCCCGTTCCTTCGCAGATGCATTTCTTTCTGCGGCGTCCACTCATAGTAGCGAAAACGAATTAGCCGGTTCTGAGAGATCGCCTGGTGTATCTTGTCCACATTATAATAGATGCTTTCGTTCATCGTCTTAATGCGGTTTCCGACGAACACCTGTCTCTGGAGCGTCTTTGCCTCATGTACGCTTGCCAGCTCTTCCAGCTTTCGAATCAGCTCATTTGACTTCTTCGCTGTAATAAATTTCGATGACTGAACCGCATCGACCAGCAGCTTCAGCTCCGGCAGCTCAAAAGTTCTCTCCGCCACATAGAAGCCTGACGGCTTAGACCTGCGGTTTTCTATCTCCATACCAAACTCATTTAAGACCTTAATGTCATCATAAATACTTTTGCGGTCCGCCTGTATGCCGTAAGCGTTCAGCCGTTCTGATATTTCTGTCTGAGAGATCGGATGTTCTTCGTCCGAATACCGAAGCAGGATCTGCATCACATATAACACTCTTAATTTCTGGCTGTATGATTTAACCATGGCTTAATCTCCTTTAACTTCATAAAGTCATTGTAGCATATGCGCCGCTTTGTTAAAACTCAGTATCATCAATCGCCTTAAGCTGTCTGCTGATCCTGCTCTCCATATCTTCTTTCCTGCCCTCTTCTACTTTGCAGATAATCTGATTCGTACAGATATACAGCACGCGTATATAGAACTTCTTCTTAACCTGGTCATACGCCCGCCCGGCGCTTAAAGTCCCTTTCGCTACAGTATACGGGCTGTTTGCAATATAGCCGACTTTTCCGTATACCGGAAGCAGCACCTGTATAGCCTCTGCATCATATTCATTCTCGGGCTCTTTCCTGCAGCGGAGAATATCGCCCACATGAAATACCCCATTACCGTAATAATGTCTCATCCCTGTAATCGTCAGATTGATTTCTTTCATAACACCCATCCTTTCTGCCCGGAGTTCCGGACATTAAAAAACTCACTTTTTGTTATACTTACCTTAACAAAAAATGAGTCCAAAAATACGGGATGAAGCATCCATATCCATTTTTTACATCATTCTACTCCATCATAACCGAGATTAATTTCTTTAATCTTCTCAAATAATTCATCTTCCGTCCCGACTTCATACATTCCTTCCACACTATCCCCCGGTTTTTCACGTCCCCTCCTGTTCATCCACACTGCATTCCATCCGGCATTTACCGCGCCTTTCATATCCAGCTCATATGAATCCCCGACAAACCATATTTCCGCGTCCTCCAGCTTCATCATTCGCTTCGCATGATCAAAGATCTTCTTCTCCGGCTTCTCCGCGCCCACATCTCCCGATACAAATATATTTTCATGAGGGATCCATCTCTCCGCCCGCAGGCTTTTCACCTTATTCCACTGATGCGCTGACGGGCCATTTGTGATAATCCCCAGTTCCGCTTTTCCAGAGCAGTAATCCAGTATCTTTTCCATCGTCTCCGACATATGGATATGCCTCTGGCGGTCCGCATATACTTTTTGAAATGCCAGCGCCTCTTCAACTGTAATTATAATGTTATATTCTTCAAATGCTTTCTGTACTCTGTATATATACAGTTCTTCCATCGTGATCTGTCCCGACATAGCCTGTGAATACACCTGGTCGCTGTACTTTCTCGTGACAGGGTAGATCACCTCCGCCGGTATCGCCGGCTCATTTCCGAAATATTGTGCATACGCTTCTTTAAACGGGACCGTCTGGTCGTACAGTGTATCATCCACATCAAATAATATTGCTTTTTTCCCGGTGTCTTCTAACATCTCAATTTCCTCCCGTATCTGACAATCCACAGATTGTCCCTGTAATTTCTACATATCTATTATCTGACCCTACATTTGTTTTCTGACAACCGCGTATTCATCACCGTTCCGATAATACGGACACTGATAATATCTGTCTGACATGATCCGCACATAATCGTCCTCATCCATATTCATATCACACAGATAAGCACCGTACTCATCATCATATACATAAAATGCACAAGTATCACAGCTCGCTCTCTCTTTTCGCTTCATTCCGGCTCCTTCCTTCTTTCGATTGTTATATATCATTCCCGCAGGTTTATTCCGCTCGAAAATGCATCGCTTTTTTATTATAGCATTTATAAATAGTTCCGTCTCCTGTCTTTTTTATATCATCTTTCCATATACACTTGACATTCCGTCTCAAGTGTGTATATACTGTATATATAAACATATACAGTTGTGTTCCTTTACGACTGAAAGGAGGGACGCCATATGAAACCATTATTAGAAATCTCCCATCTCGACAAACAGATCGGCACCTTGCATCTGCAGGATATCTCCATTACGCTTGAACCGGGCTACATCTTCGGACTGATCGGGCGCAACGGCGCCGGCAAGACTTCACTGATCCGCACGATCATGAATCTGTACCACAAGGATTCAGGCAGCGTCATTGTAAATGGATACCCTATGGATACCATGGAACGGGAGGCCAAGAATCTGATCGGCTTTGTCCTCGATGAATTCCTGTTCGAGGAGAAGCTGAGTATCGCGGCCAACGGAAAGCTCTTCGGCGCCACCTACACCGCCTATGACCATGAACTTTTTCTCAAATTCTGCGGCCGCTTCGGACTGAATCCGAAGCAGAAGACAGGTATGCTGTCCAAAGGACAGAAAGCCCGCTTTCAACTCGCCTTTGCCCTGTCCCATCAGGCAAAACTGTTTATTATGGATGAACCCGCCGCAGGACTTGATCCTCTCTTTCGCCGCGAGCTGACCGGATATATGCAGGAACTGGTCGAGGACGGTACACGGAGCATCCTTTTCTCCACACACCTGACCTCGGATCTGGATCAGATAGGAGACTACATCGCACTGATCGACGAAGGACGGCTCTGCTTCTGCATGGATATGGAAAGCCTGCAGGAACGTTTTGTCCTGCTCAAAGGTACTGAGCAGGAGATCTCAGCTCTGCGCAGCCCGCATATCCTGGCTGCAGTACACGAACCGTACGGCAGTACGGCACTGGCGGAATATCCGGATGAATCTCTCATTTCCGGACTGGACATTTCCCGCCCGACCCTTGCCGAACTGCTCTTCTATCTCCAGAAAGGGAGGTGTATCTCATGAAGAAGCTTGCATTCTACAGACTTATGCTGTCACTCAGGCGGAACATACTTCTGTTTCTCCTTTATGCGGTATGCTATCTTGTACTTTCTATAGCAGTCATAAACCATGTGACATACTGGCTTGCGTTTGATTATCCTGACTTCATATCCATAGTCAGAACCGGCGACCGGACTTTGCTCCAAGAGCTTGTCTTCCAGATCATTATGGAAAACCAGACGGTATATCACTGCATATCCGCTCTGTTAACGCTGGCACTCATCTGGCTTTTCTCGCTGCGCCTGCCTTTACAGCTGCCATGTGCCCTGCATGTATGTCCTGCGGGAAAGACAGATAAGCTGCACTACCTGAGACTTTACCTTACGGGAAAGATCACGCTTCTGGTGCTCCTTCTCCTGATGATCACATACACCGGCTGGGGTGGATTCTTCTTCTATCTTCAGCCTCCCGCTCTTGCCGTGCAGCTCAGTCTGACAGCCTTCCTCTTCCTTGCTTTCAGCCTGAATCCGGATCCGGGCAACCGCAGGGAAGCATTAAAAAAATGCCCGGATATCGTAACCGAACGGAGCAGCAAGACATTTGTATCTGTTTACTGGAGCGGACTGCTTATACTGGAAAATACCATTTTCTATTCCGCACTGTATGTGAAGCCGGATTTCAGCTGGATCGATACCCTGTGGTGGCTGCCCGCCCTTGCATTGAATATCTGGCTGGCCAGAAGGCATGTGACACCGGTACTGGAAATCATGCTGGATTATGAGAAACTGTATTTCCCGATCAAAGAATAAGGAAGCGATAACGTGAAGATATTTATTAATGAAAACAGTCCCCGCCCGATTTATGAGCAGATTGTACAGGCAGTCAAAAATTCCATAGTAAACCGCGAACTTCAGGCCGGGGATATGCTGCCCTCGATCCGTTCTCTCGCGAGAGATCTGGGTATCAGCGTGATCACCACCAAGCGTGCATACGAAGAACTTGAGAAACAGGGACTCATCTACTCGGAGCAGGGAAAAGGGTTCTTTGTAAACAAAGTAAACCAGAATCTGCTTCTGGAAAGTCGTCTGAAAGAATATGAAAAAAGGCTTCATGATATAATCCGCGAAGCAAAAGGACTGGGGCTCTCTCCGGAAGAAGTTTCCGATATGGTTCAAATGTTCTGGGATAACGGAGGTGAAAAGTAATGACCACATTTTCCTGTACAAATATCACCAGACGATACAAAAGTTTCTGTCTGGACAATGTATCTTTCTCCATGGAGACCGGATATTTCTATGTGCTTGCAGGTGTAAACGGCTCCGGGAAAACAACACTTCTCGACTGTATCACCGGAGTTGACAACGGTTTCCCGCACAGTTTTTCAGGGGATGCACAGATCGGTGACGTCTCACTGAAGACAGACCCGGAAGCATACCGCCGGAAACTCGGTTATATCAGTGAAAAATGTCCCTTTTTTATGGAAGAGTCGGTCGCATCGAACGGCCTTATCTACGGTGAATTCTATCGTGACTGGTCGGTTCGGGATTATTCCGCTTATCTGGCCAGACTGAATATAAGTCCGTCCAAACGGATATACGAACTCTCCAAAGG
>DYCJ01000111.1:6387-7951 GCA_019418195.1 Clostridiales bacterium
CTTCAGATTTGCTTCTCACTGGCACATCATCCGGATTTTCTTATCCTTGACGAGCCGCTTGAAGGTTTCGATCCGGTATTCCGCCATGAGTTTCTCTCTCTGCTTGGAGAACTGCTGGATCAGGATATGGGGATTCTGCTGTCCACTCATATCACGGAAGATGTGGATCGTCTCGCGGACTATCTGCTGATTCTGGAGAACGGCCGTCTCGTCGAATGTGCGCCCAGAGAATCTCTTAATGATAAATACAAAGAATCCACCGGCAAGGCAGCTCCGCACATCAGGGATCTGCTGGATCTGGAACACACGAATACCATAAGCTCAAAGGATAAATGAGGAGGTGCGCCATGAATTATTACAAATATGAAAAACAACACCTGAAATGTACCACTTTCCGGGTATTGCTGATTCTCGCTTTCTTTTCTCTCTTTTTGAGGACAGCACTGGATGCCTCTGTGGCGGACAATGCATCCCAGGCCCTTCAGAATACCGGGACGTCCGGTGCCGCAATGGAATCTTACACTTTTGATCTTGCGTGGTTTATTCTATGCTTTGCGATCACCCTGCCTCCGCTAAACAGCGCGCTGTTCCAGATGAGTGAGCAGGGACGCGCACTGCCTGTTCTCAGCAAATACCGCTTTGTCCCTGTGGACATCACAAAAATGTTCCGCGCAAAAGCACTCGTGCTCCTGCGCGGCGCGGCTCTTTTCTATATAGGCAGCCTGATCATATTTCTTGCAGTGACATTCACAGTCTTCGGACCCGATGCGCCGGTTGCACAGACGATGCCCCGGCTCGGTTATGCCCTGCTTTTCTGTATTGTCTTCACAGGCACGCTGCTGATTTCTGACTGGCTGCGTTACCGTCAGTCGCTGCATTAACTACTCCTGTCCCTGACAAATACGCCAGTCGCTGCATTAACTGTTCCTTCTCCTGACGAATACGTCAGGCGGTAAGGAACAGATAAAAATAGAACAAAACAATTACTGCCGCTATGATTCCCAGAAGAATAAGTAATTTCTTTTTCACAGTAACGACCTCCTCCGCTTATTTATCTTTGAATATTATTTCATACTCATCCAGATCGTACACATTTCCAAAGAATCCGGTGAGTATCGTCTCTGCATTACTGCGCGCATTTTCCAGCAGTCCGTTTGCAATGGCATCATCCTCTGCACTCTGCCGCATGGACTTCAGCGCTTCATTGTTTTCCGTCATGGTGATTTCGCGGAAAATACTTTCGTCTTCAAGATATAATTCAAAAGAGTCCAGATCAATCTCACTGCTCAGGATCTTCGCTTCGGGCAGCCTGACTTCAATCGTATTTCCGCTCTCACTCCACTCAATTTCATTGAAATCGAATCCTGCTTTTATCACAATATCATAACTGTATATATATTTACTCTGAGTAAAAGGGATCGTAATGCCAAACAGTTCCCTTGCCGCTTCCGTCACATTGACCTCCGTACAGTATGCTGACTGGGTGGCCAGTTCCCCGATATCTTCAAATCCTATCTTTGTTGTTTTGCTTTGTGTCTGAAAATACTTTGTCACTCCAAATATA
>DYCJ01000112.1 GCA_019418195.1 Clostridiales bacterium
AAGAAGCAAAAGAAGCAGGGCTTGAGAATCTGAAAGGACACAGGACAGTCGGAGGCATGCGCGCGAGCATTTACAATGCAATGCCTTATGAGGGCGTTGTGGCACTTGTTGATTTTATGAAGAAATTTGAAGAGGAGAATCTGTAGGATGTATAAATATCATTGCCTGAATCCGATCTCGGAAGTGGGATTAGGACAGCTGGATGAAAACTATGTTGTAACGGGAAATGCTGAAGAGGCAGATGCTATCCTTGTGCGAAGCGCTAAAATGCATGATATGGAATTCAGTAAGAATTTAAAAGCAATCGCCCGCGCAGGTGCCGGTGTCAACAATATACCTTTAGATCGCTGTGCAGACGAAGGAATCGTTGTATTTAACACCCCCGGTGCGAACGCAAACGGCGTGAAAGAACTGGTGATCGCAGGCATGCTTCTGGCAGCCCGGGATATTATCGGGGGTATTAACTGGGTGCAGGAGTATGAAGAGGAAGGAGATATTGCTAAGATCACTGAAAAGAAGAAAAAGGCCTTTGCAGGAACAGAACTTCAGGGCAAAAAACTTGGCGTGATCGGTCTTGGGGCGATCGGAGTGCGTGTTGCGAACGTGGCGGTCCATCTGGGAATGGATGTTTACGGATATGATCCATATGTATCTGTTGACGCTGCATGGAATCTGTCACGCAGTATCCACCATGCAAAAACAGTGGATGAACTGTACAAAGAGTGCGACTACATCACGATCCATGTGCCGGCGACAGAGGATACGAAAGGTATGATCGATAAGAATGCGATCAGTCTGATGAAGGACGGCGTAGTGATTTTAAATCTTGCAAGGGATGTTCTCGTGAATCAGGAGGATATTGTTGATGCTCTTGTCTCCGGCAAAGTTCGTTCTTATGTGACTGATTTTCCGACCAAAGAGATCGTTGGTGTAAAAAATGCCATCGTGATCCCGCATCTTGGCGCGTCTACCGAGGAATCCGAAGATAACTGTGCAAAGATGGCTGCGGCGGAATTGAGAGATTTCCTGGAAAATGGTAACATTTTGCATTCAGTAAATTATCCGGATTGTAATATGGGAGCAAAAGGAGACGGGGAGAGGATTACGATCCTTCATAAGAACATCCCGAATATGCTGGGACAGTTTACTACGTTATTAGCAGATAAAGGTATGAACATTGCACTTATGACAAACAAGAGCAGAAAAGAGCATGCATATACAATGATCGATGTAGATACCGGGGTATCAGCAGAACTTGAGGAGCAGATAGCATCTGTAGACGGAGTGCTTAAAGTCAGAGTGATCCGGTAGAAAATCTCTTGAAAATTGACAGAGAAGTCAGAAAAGGCATGGGGCAACCATGGTTTTCCGGCTTCTTTTTTATTATTCAAATCATTTTTTTGCAGTATTAAATTTATGATTGACATTAATTGTATCCTTGTATACAATTATACATGAATACAAAATGTGCTATGTGTAACAGATGGAGGAAGAAAGCAATGGAAGACAGAAAGGTTTATTTAAACGAACATACGAATCTGCTGGAACTTGAGGAACACATGTATCCGCTCGTGGATGTGGAGACCCCGAATGTGTTCCGTAATCTGTTCAGATATGACGAGGTACCGAAAATCGCTTTTAATGACAGGACAGTACCCCACCATATGCCGGATGAAATATGGATCACGGATACAACGTTCCGGGACGGACAGCAGTCCAGAGCGCCCTATACTTCAGAGCAGATCGTGACGATCTATGACTATCTGCACCGTCTGGGCGGCCCAAACGGAAAAGTCCGCCAGAGTGAGTTTTTTCTCTACAGCAAAAAAGACAGAGATGCAGTATACCGCTGTCTTGAGAAAGGATACAAATTCCCTGAAGTGACAAGCTGGATCCGGGCCAGCAGGAAGGATTTTGAGCTTGTAAAAGAAATCGGGCTGAAAGAGACGGGAATCCTTGTGAGCTGTTCGGATTATCATATTTTCTATAAACTGAAAATGACAAGAAGACAGGCAATGGAGCATTATCTCTCTGTTGTACGTGAATGCATGGAAACAGGGATCAGGCCCAGATGTCATCTGGAGGATATTACGAGGTCAGATATCTATGGTTTTGTGATCCCGTTTTGTGTAGAGCTGATGAAATTGATGGAGGAATACAAGACACCGGTAAAGATACGAGTCTGCGATACAATGGGATATGGCGTAAATTATCCCGGAGCTGTGATCCCGAGATCGATTCCTGGTATTATTTACGGGTTGATGACTCATGCGGGAGTCCCCAGTGAATTGATAGAATTTCATGGCCACAATGATTTCTATAAAGCAGTGAATAATTCAAGTACAGCCTGGCTCTACGGCGCATGCGGCGTCAACTGTTCTCTGTTTGGCATAGGAGAACGTACAGGTAATACTCCCCTGGAGGCAATGGTATTTGAGTATGCGCAGCTCCGGGGAACCCTGGACGGCATGGACACGACGGTGATCACGGAACTTGCAGAATATTATGAAAAAGAGATTGGCTATCATATTCCGTCAAGGACTCCTTTTGTGGGTAAAAATTTCAATGTAACAAGGGCGGGGATCCATGCGGACGGAATGCTCAAGAACGAAGAAATCTACAATATATTTGATACAGATAAATTCCTGAACCGTCCGGCTCTTGTATCAGTCTCTAATACTTCCGGGGCTGCAGGTATCGCCTACTGGATCAATACATATTACAGGCTTTCCGGAGAGCGGGAGGTGGACAAAAACTCAGAACTTGTACAGATGGTAAAGGCGAGTGTAGATAAAGAATACGAGGATGGCAGAGTTACGGTCTTGACAGATGAAGAATTAATTGACAAAATAGAAAGTGTGTGCGAAAAGCTGCATATGACATTATGACCAGGAGGACTTCAGAATGGAAGAATACCAGGATCATTCACTGAGCGGGCGGGTTTTCCAGAAGATCCGCGAGGACATCCTCAGCGGGAAATATAAGGAAAACGATGAACTCAGGGAGAATACGATCGGCAGAGAATTAGGAGTAAGCCGGACTCCTGTAAGGGAGGCGCTGCGCCAGCTTGAACTGGAGGGGCTTGTGACGATCATTCCCAACAGAGGAGCTTATGTAACAGGCATCAGCCAGAAGGATATCTGGGATATCTATATGGTGCGGTCACATCTGGAAGGACTGTGTGCCAGATGGGCTGCAGAACATATAACAGAGAAACAGCTTGATGAACTGGAAGAGACGCTGATGCTCTCTGAATTTCAGATGAACAGGGAAAGCGGGTTCAGCGTGCAGCAGGTGGCTGCACTTGACGGCAGATTTCATGCAATTCTCTATGAGGCTTCGGGAAGCAGGATATTAAGCCATGTTCTGACGGATTTTCATAATTATGTACAGAGGGCGAGAAAGTCATCGATCGTTTCGGAAGAGAGGGCGAGAAAATCCATACGAGAGCACCGGCAGATCCTGCGGGCGATCAAAGAGCGCGATGCAGAAATGGCAGAGCAGCTCGCAAACGAACATATCCTGCATGTGATGCAGAACCTGAAGAAACAGGGATATCGTGTCCAGTAGCACGACAGGGCAAAACATGTAATAATTCAGCTTAGCTATGCTGTAATGAAAAAGAACAGGAGGAGACAGACAATGGCGAAAATTAAAATGACAACACCGCTTGTAGAAATGGACGGAGACGAGATGACAAGGATTCTCTGGAAGATGATCAAGGATGACCTGCTCATTCCGTATATTGATCTTAAAACAGAGTATTACGACCTGGGACTTGAGCACAGAAATGAAACAAATGATCAGGTTACGGTTGATTCTGCTATGGCAACAAAGAAATACAAAGTGGCCGTAAAATGTGCAACGATCACACCGAATGCTGCACGTATGGACGAGTATAACTTAAAAGAGATGTGGAAGAGCCCGAACGGGACGATCCGTGCGATCCTTGACGGAACAGTATTCCGTGCCCCCATTGTCGTAAAAGGCATTGAGCCATGTGTGAAAAACTGGAAGAAACCGATCACGATTGCGAGACATGCGTACGGTGATGTTTATAAGGGATCTGAGATGAAAATACCGGGAGCTGGCAAAGTGGAGCTTGTGTACACTGCTGAAGACGGAAGCCAGACAAAAGAGCTGGTACATACTTTCGACGGCCCGGGCATCGTACAGGGTATGCACAACCTGAACAAGTCCATTGAAAGTTTCGCAAGAAGCTGCTTCTCCTATGCACTTGATACGAAACAGGATCTGTGGTTTGCCACAAAGGATACGATCTCTAAAAAATATGATCACACATTTAAAGATATTTTCCAGGAAATCTACGATGCAGAGTTCGATGAGAAGTTCAAAGAAGCAGGGATAGAGTATTTCTACACTCTGATCGATGACGCGGTAGCACGTGTGATGAAATCCCAGGGCGGATATATCTGGGCATGCAAGAACTATGACGGAGATGTGATGAGCGATATGATCTCCTCTGCATTTGGTTCGCTTGCAATGATGACATCTGTGCTCGTATCTCCCGAAGGATACTATGAGTATGAGGCTGCTCACGGGACAGTACAGCGTCATTACTATAAACACTTAAAAGGCGAGGAGACATCCACAAATTCTGTGGCAACGATCTTTGCATGGACAGGCGCCCTTCGTAAACGCGGCGAGCTTGATGGTAATAAAGAACTGATGGAATTCGCTGACCGTCTGGAGAAAGCGACGATCGATACGATCGAGGCCGGCGAGATGACAAAAGACCTGGCGCTGATCACAACGATCGAAAATCCGACCGTATTAAACAGTGAGCAGTTTATCAAAGCAATCGCAAAACGACTGTAAATTTGTGTTTATCGAAGAGACATTTCCTCGGCTAAGTGTCCGAAAATCACCCGGATATAGTGGAATGACGTACGTATTCGGAACAGTCGGGATTGTAATGCTTCCGGCTCCGGTTACGAAAGGAAGAAAAACTAATAACCCTGAAATATAGCTAAAAACGATCAGCCGGTCGGACAACTCGCAAGGCTCAAACAAGTCCGTCCGGCTGATCAACGCTATATCCCAGGGTTAAAGTTTTTCTCAGATTATGGAGCGGAGCCTGAAGCACATGCCGGTCATCTCAAAAAAGTGTTTCAGTGCCTTATCTCTGTCTGTTTTCGGATCTTATATCATCGGCATTCAGTCCGGCAGGCATGAATTTTATATTTTAAGGATTCTCTGCTTATATTCATTCTGATATGCCGTCTTATATTTATCTGTCACCACGGATGTATACAGGTTGGATGCCAGCATGTCATTGCGGAGCATTTTTCTGCCGGCGGCGGGAAGTGTTTCACTGTCTGAGAGGCGTGTGAGCAGTGTCAGTGAACTTTCTTTTGCTATGCGGGCCAATATATTTTCTCTGCCCTTTCTGACACCGAGCAGACGGGCATAGCTGTGGTATCCGCTGCTTATATATTCTGAGACATCCGCTTTTTTTATTCCCAGCATAATGTGAAGAAGGGCCCGGTTGATGCGGGTCTGTGTGGTCTCCCTTGTTTTCAGGAGTTCACAGAATTGCTTATAGTTAAAAAAATTATCAAGCTGCCCGCAGATCCGGTTTGCGAGTTCCTCAGATACATCCATGTAGCGAATCAGATTTTCCGGCCGTTTATTCAGGAGTTTGTACTTCAGGATGATTGAAAAGTCATTCTGGTACACCGGATAAGAAACTCTGTGATAGTCTTTTAACAGCTCCAGACAGCATGATGGAACCTGTTCTTCCAGTTCGTTTAAGATGCCGGAGAAAGATGTGTCTTCAAAAGTACCGCCAAAACGGTCCGCCTGCAGGACGGAGCCTGAGTACGCAAGGAGAGATCGGATGGCAGAGGCGGAGCTCAGGTGTTCATCGGAGAGTCTCCGGTCATGATAATGGGCACCGGCCCGTTTGATCGTGTAAGGCAGGATCCTGCTGTTGAGTTTTTTGACAGCTTTCAGATATTCTATGCCCAGGATATTATTCGGCTCACTGAGAATGGCAGTACAGCCGGCATCCCCTGTGTATTCGGACAGCGCCTGCATGCGCGCTGTGGGATAGGACAGACCGTTCTTAAGTTGTTTTTTTAGGAGAATCCGGTATTTTGCCGGTTCGTCCAGAAGGATATCTGCAATTCGTTCAAGTGCATCGAGGTCATCACATTCACTTCCGAAACAGAGGAAGTCTGTGATCCCCAGGCTGTCCAGGAGAGATACGGCTCCCATAGCAAAGTATTCGGCACTTCCGGACGCATAGCAGACGGGAAGTTCGAATACGGCAGAAGCTCCGCATTTTAAAGCCATTTCGGCGCGTATACGTTTTGGCATGATGGAGGGCACTCCTCTCTGCACATAATCTCCGCTCATGACTACAACAGCAGCGTCTGCTCTGGTGATGCGGAGTGATTCCCTTATGTGGTGCAGGTGGCCGTTATGGAAGGGATTGTATTCAGTGATCAGTCCGACAATTTTCATGAAAATCTCCTTGTATATCAATTTCTACCATATTATACTATAAAAAGATGGCTTCACATAGAGGGAAAAATCGATTATATTACGAAAAGACTGAAAAAGGGTGGTCGCATGGAAAAAGAGTTCGGAAAGGATTTCAGTATGGATGCAGAGCGCATGGCCGGTCTGCTTGACAGGCATGATTTTAAACAATTGAAGGAAGAACTGGAATCCGTGCATCCTGTAGATATTGTTGATGCTTTTGAGGAGCTGGATAAAAAGCAGCGGACGCTTGTATTCCGGCTTCTGGCGAAGGAAGAGGCAGCAGAAGTATTTACGGATATGAACAGTGACATGCGCGAGGATCTGATCAATGCGCTGACGGATTCAGAGCTGGAAGAAGTCATGGACGAGATGTACGTTGACGATACAGTGGACGTCCTGGAGGAAATGCCTGCCAATGTTGTAGACCGTCTCCTGATGGCGACAGACGAAGATACGCGACAGAAGATCAATGCACTTCTCCAGTATCCTGAAGACAGTGCGGGCAGCATCATGAATATAGAGTATATCAGTCTCCGCAAAGAGATGACAGTGGCAGATGCGATCCTGAAGATCCGCCAGGTCGGCATCAACAAGGAGACGATCTATACATGCTATGTTACAGAAAAAAAGAAACTGATCGGCATGGTAGACGTAAAGGATCTGCTCACTGCCGGTGAATCGCGTAAGATAGAAGAAATCATGGACGAGAACGTACTTTATGCTCGCACGCTGGATGACCAGGAGCATGTAGCGAACATGATCAACAAATATGGTCTCGTGGCAATTCCGATCATCGATCACGAGGACTGTCTCGTGGGAATTGTAACTGTTGACGATGCGATGCTCGTCCTGCAGGATGAGACCACGGAAGATATGAGCATGATGGCCGGTGTCAGCCCTGATGACGACTCGTACTTTGAGACCTCTGTATTCCGGCAGGCAAAGAACAGGACTCCGTGGCTGATGATCATGATGCTTTCGTCGACTGTTTCAGGGGAGATACTCGGATACTATGAAAATGCAATGGCGGTGATGCCGGTGCTCATTACATTCATTCCCATGCTCATGGGTACAGGCGGAAACTGCGGTTCACAGATTTCCACCCTGATGATCCGCGGGCTGGCAGTGGGAGAGATTGAATTTAAAGATATTTTCAGGGTTATATTCAGGGAAATACGTGTGGCATTGATCGTGGGTTCTCTGCTGGCAATCGTTAACGGTATCCGTATCTGTCTGATGTATGACGGGAATATTATGCTTGCACTGGCGCTGGGAATTACAATGATCGCTGTCGTCATCATGGCAAAATGTATCGGGTGCGTGCTGCCGCTGGCGGCAAAGAAGATCGGTCTTGACCCGGCAATTATGGCAGCGCCTCTGATCACTACGATATTGGATACCTGTACGATTTTGGTGTACTTTA
>DYCJ01000113.1 GCA_019418195.1 Clostridiales bacterium
CGGGTCTTGAATTATAGAATATGGAGATTTTTATGAAAAAAGGACAGACATTCGAAGGAATTATTGAGAGAGTAGACTTCCCGAATAAAGGAATCGTATATCTACCCGAAGAAGAAAAATATGTGACAGTAAAGAACGGGATTCCCGGGCAGAAAGTCCGCTTTGTGATCAACAAGTTTAAACGCGGGAACGCAGAGGGGCGTCTGCTGGAGGTGCTGGAGAAGTCTCCATTTGAAGCAAGAGAACCGGTGTGCAGTATCTTTCCGGCCTGCGGAGGATGTATGTACCAGACTATGACGTATGAAGAGCAGATGAAGATGAAGGAGGGACAGATCCGCCGGATCATGGATGAAGCGGTAAAGGGAGAGTATGTCTTTGAGGGTGTGAAAGCAAGCCCGAAAGAATTCGGCTACCGCAATAAGATGGAGTTCTCATTCGGAGATGAGTACAAAGACGGACCGCTTTCTCTGGGACTTCACAAGAAAGGCAGCACATACGACATACTGACGGCTTCAGACTGCCATCTTGTACACGAGGATATGAATAAGATCCTTGTATGTGTGCTGGATTATTTCCGTGAGAGAAATGTAAGCTATTACAGAAAGATGCAGCATACCGGTTATCTGCGGCATCTGCTCTTAAGGCGCGGTGATACAACAGGTGAGATTCTGGTTAATCTGGTGACTACCACGCAGGAGGAACACGATCTGCAGCCGTTGACTGAAGCACTCCTGAACCTGGAACTGGACGGGAAGATCGTGGGTATCCTGCATATTCTTAACGATTCCCTTTCCGACGTGGTGAAAAGCGATGAGACACGTATCCTCTGGGGGCAGGACTGCTTCTATGAAAAACTGCTCGGACTGGAATTCAAGATCACCCCGTTTTCATTCTTCCAGCCTAATACCCGTGGAGCAGAAGTGCTCTATAAGACAGTGAGGGACTATATTGGTGACATCCATGACATGACCGTGTTCGATCTCTTCAGCGGGACGGGGACCATCAGCCAGGTACTGGCTCCTGTGGCAAAGCAGGTGGTAGGCGTGGAGATTGTCGGAGAAGCGGTGGAGGCTGCAAAAGAAAACGCTGCAAGGAACGGTATTTCTAACTGTAAATTCATAGCAGGCGATGTATTTCAGGTTCTGGACGAGCTGGAAGAAAAGCCGGATGTCATCGTGCTTGATCCGCCGAGAGACGGAATCCATCCGAAAGCACTGCCGAAGATCTTAAGCTACGGCGTGGACAGGATCGTGTATATTTCCTGTAAGATGACGAGTCTCGCGAGAGATCTGGAGATGATGCAGATCGCCGGGTATCGGGTGGAAAAGATGACGGCGGTGGATCAGTTCTGCGAGACGGTGCATTGCGAGACTGTATGCCTCTTGAGCAACCGAAAATCA
Source organism: Clostridiales bacterium (assembly GCA_019418195.1). Lineage (GTDB taxonomy): Bacteria > Bacillota > Clostridia > Lachnospirales > Lachnospiraceae > Mediterraneibacter. The sequence continues at coordinate 1,401 of DYCJ01000113.1, forward strand.
AAGCCTGACACTCATGTGGATCTGACCCTGGATATGGAAGACTATTACAGGATCAAGGATCAGGAAAAACAGTCAAATAAATAATACACGGAACTTAAATCGGCAGCTGCTGATGCGTAAATGCATTGGCAGCTGTTTTTGCGTTATGGCGGATTTAAGGGAGGTGGGGCCGCCTAATTGACGGCAGATGACTGAAAACAAAGGCATTTCTAAAGTAAATATTCATTTACAGTTTAAGGAGGCACATCTATGGCGATGAAAAAATTCAGGAATATGAAAGTCTATGAGCAGAGCGGATATCACTATAAATCAACACCGGCCATCATGCTGAAAGGGCAGTGGCTCCGTGAAGCTGGATTTGACTGCGGGACATCCATCACTGTCACTTGTGAGGAGGGGCGTCTGGTGATTGTTCCGAGAGAGGAAGCAAGCTATGTGGATGCTTTTGAGGAAAACGGGAAGACAATTGTGGACAAAGTTGCTGAAAAGAAAGGACGGTATTGATAATGGGCAAGATTTACGTTATCGGATCACAGAAAGGCGGGGTGGGGAAAACCACCTCCACCCTGAACCTTGCATACGCACTGCAGAAACAGGGAAAGAAAGTGCTGACTGTAGATTTTGACAGCCAGGCGAACCTGACGGCTTGTTATGGGATTGAAAATACGGGGGAACTGGAAAATACCATCGGGCATCTGATGATGGCGGCAATAGAGGATGAAAAACTTCCGGCCATGAAGAAGTGTATCCGAACAAAGGATGGTGTGGATTTTATCCCTTCTTCCATTTATTTATCTGTGGCGGACGCAAAGCTGCGGCTGGAAATGGGAGCGGAAAAGATCCTGTCGGAGATCCTGGATCCGCTCAGGGGGAAATATGATTATATTCTGATCGATACCTGCCCTTCCCTGGGAATGCTGACCATCAATGCTCTTGCGGCGGCTGATGAGGTCATTATTACGGTGAATCCGCAGCTTTTGGCGATGATGGGACTGCAGGACTATCTGCGGATGGTGACGAAGATCCGGCGCCGGATCAATCCCAAACTTAAGATCGCGGGTATTCTGATGACCATGTGCGAGGCGAGGACGAACCTGTGCAGGACATTGACGGAGCAGGTGACAGAGAGTTTCCAGGGGCAGATCCGGATATTTGATACGAGGATCCCCCATACCGTGAAGGTTGGGGAAAGCATTTATTACAGCATGCCGGTGGAACGGTACAGCCCGAAGGCAAGCGCAGGCATCGCTTACGGAAAATTTGCGGAGGAGTTGATTTCTATTGAAGGCTAATGGAGCAAAGAGAAAGATTTTTAATGACGCGATTGATTTGCTGGATCAGATGGAAGAAGCTGCGGCGGTTCCGGAGAATGCGGTCCGAATGCTGCCGACAGAGAGTATCCGTTCGTTTCAAGGTCATCCTTTTCGGATGTATGAAGGGGAGCGGCTGGAAGATATGATCCAGAGCATCCGGGAGCATGGTGTTTTGAACCCGGTGATCGTCCGGAAACAGGGAGACGGGTATGAGATGCTCTCCGGCCATAACCGGCAGAGGGCGGCGATGCTGGCGGGGATTGACAAAATCCCTGCCATTGTGAAAGAAAACCTTTCAGATGAAGACGCAATTGTCTATGTGATTGAAACAAATATGATCCAGCGGTCTTTTTCAGAATTGCTTCCGTCAGAAAAAGCGGCTGTTCTGGCGGTGCGGTATGAAAAGATCAGCAGCCAGGGCAAGCGCAATGATATCCTTCAGGAGATTGCGGCTCTGAATGGCCAGGACGGAACTTGTGGACATGATGTCCACAAGTCCAGGAGCCGGGATGAACTGGGAAACGAGTACGGCATGACGGGAAGGAATATCGCAAGATATATGAGGGTGGATAAGCTGATCCCTGAATTTAAAGAGGAACTGGATAATGGCGCGTTGTCCCTGGTGGCGGCTGTGGATCTGTCTTATTTATCGGAGAAAGAGCAGAAGGCTGTGGCGGCCGCAGTGTCAGAGGATAAGGTGAAGCTGAATCCGAAAAATGCGGCGGCGATCAGGGCGGAGTCTGGGAATATTACACAGAAGAGTATCCGGGAAATTACGGATTCGGCGGCCAGGAATAACAAAAAAGAGATGGTCAATATTAAGCTGCCGACAGCAGTGTACCAGAAGTATTTTGCGGATCGGAAGACAGCGGAGGCGGCAGATATTGTGGAAAAAGCACTGGAAGCGTGGTTCCGGAAGGAGGCAGCGGATATTGTTCAGTAAAGAAGAATTGAAAAGCCTGGATAGGAAATATTTTGCTGTCATTGCGGCGGATGAATATGATGTAACGGTAATGTCCCGGAATACGGGGCATTACTGGTACATCCACAACCCGGAGTATCCGGGGAAAGGCAACTGTATTATCTTTCATAAGCATAAGGCATCACATCCGTATCATCAGCATGGCAGGGCGGATACGCTGCGGCAGGCGGTGCGTAGGATTAAGGGGCATGATAGATGGCAGATGAATGGAAGAAAATGGTAAAAGACGCAGATCCTCAGGGAATACCTGTGGTCTGATCTTTTGTTGCGTGAAGATGAACTAAATTTGGTATTTGAGTATCAAATATAAATATTTGCTTGACATTTTACTACCTCTATGCTATCCTACATTAAACCGATAGAGATTGTTTACGAGGTAGAGGACTATGCTTACGCAGGAACAGGCAAAAAAGCAGGATTTACTCATAGATGCGATGCATTATGCGGGACTATCACCGGACATTTGGTTAGGAGCCGGATTTATTGCATTCCAGTCAAAGTGCCTTATGGCCGAAACGGATAAAGAAGAGACAAAGGAAAGCGCATGGTGGGCTATGGGAACCATTGTGGCGGATTTTGGAATGGCACGTATATTTGATACGCCGGATCAGTTTTATTCTATATATAGGGTTATGGATACGGATTTAGATCTTGGCTCTTTCGCTGTCAGAGTGGTTCAAAAGCACGATAAGTATGCGATGTATGTTTCAGATACACTGCTTCCTGAATATACGAGGCATTTGCCTAAGAAGAACAAGAAGGGAAAGAGAAGGAATGTTCTTGTCGCTGATGGGGAGCGGTTCATTCCTGTTATTCGCCAACTTGCTGAAGAGCGAGATGACTGTGACTTTACGATAGCTACTGTTGATCAATTTACAGAGGCATTGTTTGAAGTCATGCTTAAGGGGTGTTCAAATACAAGAGTGATTTCGCAGAGTATATATCGCTATGATTTCCTTCCGGAAAAGTTTGACTATATTCTGGCACTTCCAGTATTTGGAATGAAGAATCTGACAGATGAAGAGCATTTTATATGCAAGGAATCTGATGCAGTAGCTTTGGAGAATCTGCTTCTGCATCTTAATAAGGATGGACGTCTTGTTATAACTGTTCCTGGAAGAATCACATTTGGTCAAGGTAGAACGGAAAACTTAAGAGCCTTTGTTCAGAGTATGTACCAGATTGAAGAGATTACAGAACTGCCGAGTGGAACGTTCAAAGCAACTGGCATTAAGACTTATCTCATGACGATAGGTGGCACGAATAAGGGTGATGATGTTTCTGTGCGACGGCTTGCAGGAATCGGCCAGAAAAACAAGCGTGATATGGTATCGGAGTTCAAGGTTGAAGATGAAACTTTTGTCTTGGCTTCAGAACTGGATGATATGGGAGACTGGAATGTGGACCGCATCTTTTCACAGCAGGACGAAGAGTGGGTAAAATTCCGTGATACCAACATACGCAAAGAAACATTGGGGGATGTAGCTGAAATATTCCGTGGAAAGCTGATTTCAAAGAAGGATAAATCAGGTTCGATAGGTGTGCTGAATATATCCAATATCGGTGATTATGAAATCAGTTTTGAAGGAATAGATCACATTGAGGAATCAGAAAGAAAGATAGGCAATTATATTCTGCAGGAAGGTGATCTGATCATTCCTGCGCGTGGAACCGTTATGAGGTGTGCGGTTTTTCGTCCTCAGAGCTTTATCTGTATAGCTTCATCTAATCTTATTGTAATAAGGACAAATCCGAAGATGCTGCTTCCAGAGTATCTGAAAATATTTTTGGACAGCCCGATTGGGCGGAAGATTATTATAAGTATGCAGCAGGGAACAACGACGATAAACCTTAATTATAAAGATCTGGCAGGTATGGAGGTGCCAATGCCGGCGCTGTCGGAACAGAAAAAGAGTGTAGAGCTATATGAAGCCGAATACGCATTTTATAGAGAGTCCATTGAAAAGGCAGAAACGAGATGGAATGAAACGCTTCAGAGGCTGTATAAGTTTTAGGAGGAAACAAGGAATGGATAAAAAGAAAAAACAACAGGAAAACGAATCTCCGAGCCAGCAGCTGTATTCCCATCTTTTTGAGGCCTGCAATATTATGAGAGGCCCTATCAATCAGGATGAGTATAAGAGCTATATTACGCCGCTTTTGTTCTTCAAGAGGATATCAGATTCATTTGATGAAGAAACAGAAATTGCGCTGAAGGAATCGGATGGAGATAAAGAGTATGCAGCTTTCCCGGAGAATCATATATTTCAAATTCCGGAGGGGTGTCACTGGATCGATGTCAGAAATAAGAGCGAAAATATCGGTAAAGCCATCGTAAATGCCATGAATGGTATTGAACGTGCCAATCAGGATAAGATAGCAGGGCTTTTCTCCAGCTTTGACGTAATGGGTGATGCCTATGAATATCTGATCAAGAAATTTGCCGATCTGTCAAAGAAGAATGCCGGAGAGTTCTATACGCCGAGAACAATCGTTAAGCTTATGATCTGGCTTTTGGATCCACAGCCGGGCGATTCTGTTTATGATCCAGCCTGTGGAACGGGAGGTATGCTGATTGAGGCTATAAAGTATATTCATAATGATAAACAGACCTACGGCAAGATTTATGGACAGGAAAAGAATCTTAGTACCAGCGCAATAGCAAGCATGAATCTTCTGCTCCACGGAAAGAGAGATGTGACAGTTACACAGGGAGATACATTACGCAAACCCAACTATATTGAGGGCGGCAAGCTTAAGACATTTAACTGTGTAGTAGCAAATCCGCCATTTTCCCTGAAGAATTGGGGCGCAGCGCAGTTTGAAACGGATCCGTATGGTAGGAATCTGTGGGGATGCCCGACTGATAAGAACGGAGATTTTGCATGGCTTCAGCATATGGTCAAGTCGATGGATCCGGTCAGGGGAAAGTGCGCGGTAGTTCTTCCGCAAGGCGTTCTTTTTAGGGGAAACCGTGACGGGAAGATTCGCGAAGAATTGGTAAAAACCGATCTTCTGGATTGCATAATAGGCCTAACAGGTGGAGTGTTTTATAGTACAACGGTATCGGCTTGCATCTTATATCTTAATAACCGAAAGCCGAAAGAGCATAAGGGCAAGGTCTGTATGATTGATGCCTCCTCAATTTATACAGCACAGCGGGCACAGAACATTATGTCAGAGGAAGACATTGACAGAGTATTTAAGCTATATGCTGACTACAAGGATGTTCCTGATTTTGTGAAGATCGTATCCAATAAAGATATTGTTGCAAATGGCAATAGCCTCGCCATAAATAATTATGTCAAAAAAACCAGTGAAGAGGTAGCTTCACCAGAAGAAGTGAGGAAAAAATTTTTTGAAGCATTGAAAGATGTCCAGGATGCTGAAGCGAAGATGATGAAGCTGCTGGAAGATGGAGGATATCTCAGTGAGTAGGATTAGTATTGACGATTTGGAAAAATATCTATGGGGGGCGGCGGAACTTCTGCGGACAAACATAGATGCAGGGGCGTATAAGCAGTATATCTTCCCTCTTCTCTTCCTGAAGAGGATGTCGGATATATATAACGAAGAATCAGAAAAGGCGCTGGCTGAATATGGTGAAGCTGCGCTTGAATGGGATGAAACGCATATTTTTGACATTCCTAAAGGTGCGCACTGGGATGATGTACGTAATAAGTCCGAGAATGTCGGCAAGGCATTGGTAGCTGCTTTCCGTAAGATTGAAAAAGCCAATCCAGATAAGTTGCAGGGAATTTTTGGTGATGCTGCTTGGACAAATAAAGACAGACTGCCGGATCGTTTACTAAAGGATCTGATGGAGCATTTCAGTTCTCAAACCTTATCGCTTGAAAACTGCCCGGAAGATGAGCTTGGATATGGATATGAGTATTTGATAAAGAAGTTTGCTGATGATTCTGGTCATACTGCGCAGGAGTTTTATACTAATCGAACTGTTGTGAGACTGATGACAGAAATTTTGAAGCCACGACCGGAAGAATCTATCTATGATCCGACCTGTGGAAGCGCAGGTATGCTTATTTCCTGTATTCAGTATCTGAAAGATCATGACCTTGAATGGAGGAATGTGCAGGCATACGGACAGGAAATCAATAATCTTACTAGTGTACTGACCTGCTGATTTTTAGCAATACTGCCACCTCATTAAGAGGCAG
>DYCJ01000114.1 GCA_019418195.1 Clostridiales bacterium
CCTTTCAAGCCTGAGACCCTGTTACCTGCCGCTTAAATAAAATACCGCCAGTTGTGTGCGGTCACGCAGGTTCAGTTTGTCGAGTATTGTTGTTAAATAGTTTCTCACAGTCCCCTCGCTTAAATACAGGCTTGCTGCGATCTCCTTATTGCTTAAGCCTTCTGCGATCAGACGGATCACATCTAGTTCACGTTCACTGATCCCGTATTTTTTATAGTCAGTTGTCTCTTTTTCAGCCCCCATAAGTTCCGGGATCCTGGAGACGATTTCAGTTCCGAATACGGTCTGGCCGGAGGCGGCTGCCCGGATGGCAGGAATGATGTTCTGGTAATTCTGCTTGAGCAGATAGCCTGCCGCGCCAAGTTTTAATGCTTTTATAATATATTCATCGTCGGAAAATGTCGTGAGCAGAAGTATCCTTGCAGTTGGAAATTCCTTCAGGATCTCTTCTGCAGCGTCCAGCCCGTTTTTCTGTTTCATCCGGATATCCATCAAAAGCACATCCGGTCTGTGCTCGCGGTAGAGAGCAGGAGCTGCGCTGCCATCTTCTGCTGTGGCTGCCACTTCAAAATCAGGTTCATTTTCAAGGATCATTTTCAGTGCACTTACCACAAGGCAGTCATCGTCTATTAATATCAGTTTCATAATCTAGTCTCCTTTTTTGGGTATCGTAACAAGGATCCGGAACCCGTTTTCAGCTGAGATATGGATCGTTCCATGAAGTTTGTCCGTCCGTTCCTTCATATTCGCCAGTCCCATGCCGCCGTTCCTGTTCCCTTTCCTGACTTCAGTGCCGTTATCCTCAATGCAGAGCTGATACAGTGCAGGATGTTCCCGGATGGTAACAGATGCTTTGCCGGCATTGCTGTGCCTCATGATATTGGAGAGTGCCTCTTTTGTAATGCTGATAAAGCTGTATTTGACATCCCGGGGGATCACTCTTCCGGCATCATAGCAATATGTGACCGGACAGAAAGTAAAATCATCGATCAGTGACCGGACGGCTTCGTCCAGATTCACAGCATCATCCCGCAGGTCGTGCACGCTGGAGCGGATGTTGTCCATGGCTGCGTTCAGTGTCTGGTCGAGAGAATCAAGCGTAGGTGAGAGTGCCTCGTCCTGGTTCACTGTCTTTGCAGCTCCGGCAAGAAGAATGGACCGGGAGAGCAGGTGGCCTACATTGTCGTGGATCTCCCGTGCGATCCGGTTCCGTTCCCTGAGTGTAGCGGTATAGATTTCATAGTCCTGCTTTTCCATCAATGTACGGTTCTTTTCCGTGAGGAGCAGATCACGCTCTGTGCTGTCATCCATTGTCCGTCTCAGTGTATCCTGCAGGCTGTCCCGCTCCCTTGATATCGAAGCAAGAAGAAAGCATACTGCGAATCCGAACAGATCCAGACAGACAAGAAGAATTTCCGGCTGTCTGTACACCAGATTCAGGATCAGGTACAGGACTATGGCTATGGCAGCAGGAATATAGAGTCTCCGTCGGAACAGTCCGTAACATACCGCGGGATAAAAATATCGGATTGCCGGTACGAAAACTGCGGCGGTGAAGAAAACGAGACAGCCTGCTGTATATGTCCGGTCTTCTTCCAGAAACAAATCTGCACTGCACAGGATCAGCGCACAGAGAAATGCCAGTACATAAGGCAGATCAGGCTGCACGAAGAACAGGGAAAACATACATAAAAGCATGACTAACCCGCAATTTACTGCATTTTTCATAGTAATACCGGCCTTTGCCGCTCCTTTCACTGTGCTATATGCTTTTATTATAGTCGAAAACATAGGGAAAGCAAAGAAAAAGAATGGAAGAGTGACATTTGTCATACCCGTTTGTGACACTGTGCACTACAGAAAGATAAGAGACTGAGGTATCCTGATATCAGTAAGACAGGAAAGGGTAACAGGAGGAATGATATGATCAGGATCGAAAATCTTGTAAAACGGTATGGCGATGTAGTCGCACTGGATCATTTTAATCTGGATGTAAAAGAAGGAGAGATCTTTGGACTTCTCGGCCCCAATGGTTCCGGAAAGACGACGGCGATCAACTGTATGCTTGCACTTTTAAAGTATGACAGAGGCAGCGTCCGGATCATGGGGCAGGAGATGGCGCCGGACAATTATAATGTTAAGCGCCAGATCGGGATCGTCATGCAGGATGTGGCGGTTTTTGAAGAGCTTAATGTCTATGAGAATATTGATTATTTCTGCAGCCTTTACATAAAGGATAAGAACAGGAGAAAAGAACTGGTGGAGGAGGCAATCCGGTTTGTCGGGCTTGGGGACTACAGAAAGACATATCCGAAGAAACTCTCGGGCGGTCTGCTCCGGCGTCTTAATATCGCCTGCGGGATCGCCCATAAGCCCAGGCTGATCATACTGGATGAACCTACTGTTGCAGTAGATCCCCAGAGCAGGAATAAAATACTGGAGGGGATCTGTGAACTAAATCGTCAGGGCTCGACCATCATATACACCTCACATTATATGGAAGAGGTAGAGCAGATCTGCACAAGGATCGCGATTATGGATCACGGCAGGAGCATCGCCGTGGGAACAAAGGAAGAGTTGAAGAGTATGATCAAAACCGGAGAGACTGTGACGATTGAAGCGATCATCCTGGGTGCAGATGATCTGGCAGATATCAGGAGCCTTCCCCATGTATTTGATGTGAAATACGAAGAACAGCGGCTTGTGGTAAGATGCACAGGTGCAAAGCATAATCTGATCCACATCTTAAGCTGTCTTCAGGAGAAGGATATCCCCTTCGGCAGAGTATTCTCGGAGCTGCCGACACTCAACGACGTGTTCCTTGAGATCACAGGAAAGCAGTTAAGGGATTAGGAGGGGATGGATATGCGGGAATTGATAAAATACAGTTTTCTTGCAAAGATCAGGGATCTCAGTCTTGTGTTCTGGCCGCTTGTATTTCCTCTTGTCCTGACTACGGCTATGTATATTTCCATCGGACAGATGGAAGAATCGGACTTTGAGACAATTCCGGCGGCAATCGTGACACAGAGTACGGGAGAAGAGGATGTTTTTCAGGAGTATCTGAAAACTATGGGAGATGAACAAGAAGCTCTGATCAGTGTCCGGCCGATGGTAGAAGAAGAGGCGTTAACTGCATTAGAAAACGGAGATATTGAGGGGATTTTTTACAGCGGGGAAGAGCCCTCTCTTACAGTCGGCGGAAGCGGACTCGCACAGAGTATCCTCCAGATGATACTGGAGAGTTATACAGAAGGAAAACAGACGCTGGAAGATGTATCAGAACTACATCCGGAGGGGATGGAAGCAGCCATCCGTCAGATGTCGGATTACGGATCAGTGACAGAGGATGTGTCACTCGGCGGACGGACGACGAATACGACAGCACAGTTCTTCTACGCATTGATCGGGATGGCATGCCTGTACGGATGCTTCATCGGTTACCAGTCTGCTATGGATCTGCAGGCAAACCTGTCGGCTCTGGCGGCGCGGCGGTGTGTGAGTCCTGTGCACAGGCTGCAGTGGATCCTTTCAGAGACAGCGGTATCTTTCGGCCTTCATTTTTTTAATATGATCGTCCTTCTGGCATATATGAAATACATTCTCCGGCTGCAGTTCGAAAGTTCTTACGCACAAATGCTCCCGGTCGTGATCATCGGCAGCATGATCGGCGTGACAATGGGAATGTTTATCACAAGTATCGGGAAAATGGGAGAGGGCGTGAAGATAGGTATTATGATCAGCGTCTCAATGGTGATGAGTTTCCTGGCGGGACTGATGAATGCGGACATCAAAAATATGATCGACAGGAATGTCCCTTTTTTAAACCGGATCAATCCGGCGGCGCTCATATCGGATGCACTGTACTGTCTCAATGTCTATGACGCACCGGCGAGGTATATGCAGGACATCTTAATTCTTTTAGTGATGTGCGTGCTTCTGCTTGCCGGAACATTTCTGATCGTAAGGAGGGAACGCTATGGCAGTATTTAAAGCATATATGAGGATTGCAAAGAAGAATATGTGGATGATACTGATGTATCTTGGGATCTTTCTCGGGATCACGGTCATGTTCCAGCACTTTACGGGAAATGAGACTACGCAGTATACGGCGCAGAGTATTCCGGTTGGGATTATTGATGAAGATCAGGGGGAAGCGTCAAAAAGCCTCATCCGATATATCGACAGAACCAACGAGATCATATATCTTGAGGATGACAGGGAGACACTGCAGGAGAATCTGTTCTACCGGAATGTGGAATATATCGTGAGGATCCCCCGGAACTTTATGGAACAGTGCATTCTTGGGGATGATAAACTGGAAGTGACAACAGTGCCGGGAACATATTCCGGTTCCTATGTGGAGCAGCAGATCAGCAATTTTATTAATTTTGCCAGGTGTTACGGAGCGGCGGGATTCACAGAACACGAGCTCAGCGAGGCGATGGCTGCGAGGGAGACGGCACAAGTGCAGATGCTTGACGTGAACGGAAACGGCGGCTCGTATCCTGCCTATGCATTCTATTACCGGTATCTGCCCTACCTGTTCCTGTGCGTCCTCTGCTATGTGATGGGATACATTTTAATGGGATTCCGCAGGGGAAGCCTGCCGGACCGGATGTCAGCGTCGGCAGTACCTGCCCGCAGACAGAGTATGGAGGGACTTCTGGCAGCAGGAGTTATCGCGGCTGTCCTCTGGGGATTCTGCAGCCTGATCAGTATCGCCTTTTATAATGAAAATTTCCTTGGCAGCGGGAAAGTAACATGGTATCTGCTCAACTCCTTTGTTATGCTGTTGTCAGCTCTGGCACTCTCGTATCTGGTCGGGAGCCTTGTGAAGACGTCCAACGCACTGAGCGGTATTGTAAATATCCTGTCACTCGGGATGTGTTTTGCGTGCGGAGTCTTTGTAGAGATGGATCTGCTGAGCAGTGGTGTGAGAAAGGCGGCACAGTTCCTGCCGGTGTACTGGTATGAGACGGCGAATGAGATATTGATGGATTATGGAGAGATAACGGGAGATGTAAGAAATCGGCTCATGAGCGCAATCGGAATACAGATGGTGTTTGCAGCGGCATTTGTGTGCCTGACGCTGGCGACGGTGAAGAGAAGCGGGAGAAGTTCCTGAAAAATTTTGTGCATCCCTAAAAATTATTGCGGTACTTGACTTTTCCTGTATCTTTCCTTTATTCTTAATGAGGTGAATATTGATAAGCTGTAAGTACGGCAGGGCAGCAAAGGCTGTCCTGTCGTTGTTGAGCGTCATTGTTTATGACGTGCGAGGTTTTTAAGGAGGAAATAAAATGGGCGGTTTTTTTGGCGTTGCATCGAAACACGACTGTGTGCTTGAGCTTTTTTACGGAGTGGATTATCATTCCCATCTCGGAACGAGAAGAGGAGGAATGGCAGTCTACGGTAAGGAAGGCTTTAATCGTGCGATCCACAATATAGAGAATTCTCCGTTCCGTACGAAATTTGAACGGGATGTGGAGGAACTGAAAGGAAATCTGGGAATCGGCTGTATCTCGGACTATGAACCCCAGCCGTTGCTGCTGCAGTCTCATCTGGGGAGTTTTGCCATTACGACGATAGGAAAGATAAATAATCAGGATGAAATCCTGGAAAAAGCATATAAGGACGGTAGATCACATTTTCTGGAGATGAGCGGGGGACAGATCAATGCTACTGAGCTTATCGGCTCCCTGATCTGCCGGAAAAGTTCGATTGAAGAGGGAATCCGGTATGCACAGGAGATGGTTGACGGTTCCTTAAGCCTTCTTATCATGACAAAAGACGGTATTTATGCGGCAAGAGATCTGTATGGAAGGACTCCTGTGGTGATCGGGAAGAAAGAAGATGCCTACTGTGTATCATTTGAAAACTTTGCTTATCTGAACCTCGGATATAACCATGACCGGGAACTGGGGCCGGGTGAGATCGCATACATCACGCCGGAGAGCGTGGAGACTCTGGTACAGCCGGGAGAAAAAATGCGGATCTGTTCTTTCCTGTGGGTATATTACGGGTATCCGACCTCTTCCTATGAGGGAGTCAATGTAGAGGAGATGCGCTATCACTGTGGAAGCATGCTGGCGAAGAGAGACGGCGATTCCGTGCATCCGGATATTGTGGCCGGCGTGCCGGATTCCGGTGTGGCCCACGCCATCGGCTATTCCAATGAATCAGGCATTCCGTATGCAAGACCATTTATCAAATATACTCCTACATGGCCGAGATCTTTCATGCCGACGAACCAGAGCCAGAGAGACCTGATCGCCCGCATGAAGCTGATCCCGGTGCAGGCGCTTATTGAAAACAAGAAACTGCTGTTAATTGATGATTCAATTGTGCGGGGAACACAGCTCAGGGAGACGACAGAATTCCTTTACCGGAGCGGTGCAAAGGAAGTGCATGTGCGCCCGGCGTGCCCGCCCCTTGTGTTCGGCTGTAAGTATTTGAACTTCTCCCGCTCTAAGTCAGATATGGAACTGATCACCAGACGTGTGATCCGGGAGCAGGAGGGAGACAGCTGTCCGGAGGAAGTACTTGAGGAATACACAAATCCGGATTCCTGCAGATACGCAAAGATGATCGAGGAGATCAGAAGGATCCAGAACTTTACGACGCTGAGATTCCACAGATTGGACGATCTTCTGGAATCAATCGGCCTGGAACCGTGCAAGGTGTGTACCTATTGTTTCAGCGGTAAAGAATAGAATTTCAGCAGAATGCCCGACAGATACAGATTTACACTGTTCTGCCGGGCAAAACTGTGTCTGATTTTCGGTGTAAACGGGGGATTAACAAATGTTAATTAAAACAAGAAAAGAAAATAATCTCGGGATTGACTGGGGAACTTTTTACAAGACTGTCATAGGACTTGTGATTCCCATGGCACTTCAGAATCTGATCAATGTAGGAGTTACGGCAGCCGATGTCGTCATGCTCGGCGCAGTGGGAGAGACGGCGCTCTCGGGAGCTTCCCTTGCAGGACAGGTGCAGTATATCATGACTCTTTTTCTCTTCGGCCTTACGTCCGGAGCTACTGTCCTGACTGCACAGTACTGGGGAAAAGGAGACCGGGAGACTATTGAGAAGATTCTTGGCATGACAGTGAAAGCGGCGGTTCTTGTGACGGCCCTGTTTACAGTGGCGGCGCTCGCGGTGCCATCGTTTCTGATGAAGATTTTCACCTCGGATCCGGCTGTGATCGCAGAAGGAGTAAAATATTTGCGCATTGTTGCATTTACCTATATCATGATCGGAGTGACGCAGGCCTATCTCTATGTTATGCGCAGCGTGGAGCGTGTGGTAGTGGCGACTGTGGTGTATCTCTGTTCCCTGCTCTGCAATATTGTGATGAACTCTATCTTTATCTTCGGACTGTTCGGACTGCCGGCAATGGGTGTTTCAGGTGCGGCGCTGGGCACCTTCTGCGCCCGAATACTTGAAGTAATATTGACGGCAGGATATGCCCGGCTTTTTAACAAGGAGATCAAACTCCGTCCGAAATATATCCTGCATACCGACAGAGCGTTGTTCCGCGATTTTATGAGATATGCCCTCCCGGTAGTCGCAAATGAGGTTATGTGGGGAATGGGAACTGCCGCGAATACTGCAATTCTGGGACACCTGGGAAGTGCGGCAGTGGCGGCAAACTCTGTAGCGCAGGTGGCAAGACAGCTTGCCACGGTAGTATCTTTCGGTCTGTCCAGTGCGGCGGCGATCTATCTGGGCAAGACCATAGGAGAGAAAAAGCTGGAACACGCCCGTGCCTATGCGAAGCGCTTTATTGTACTCAGTCTGGTCATGGGAGTGCTGGGCGGCCTGATCATACTGGCAGCGTCCGGACCG
>DYCJ01000115.1:0-2411 GCA_019418195.1 Clostridiales bacterium
TCTCCATACGTCCGCGCTGTCCGCGGTAGATACCGCCGTCTGTCGGCTCTGTGGATACAACGAACTCAGGACGGATCTTGTCCTCGTTGATGATGTACTGCCAGCATAGTCCGTCGCAGTCTTCTTCCTGAACTGTTCCGACAACCATGATCTTGCATCCTTCCGGGATCAGGTCCATGTCTTTCATGATCCTTGCACCGTAAACTGCGGATACAAGCCCGCCGCACTGGTCGGATACACCGCGTCCGCCGATCTCTGTGTCATTCTCATATCCCTCGTACGGATCGAAGTCCCAGTTGTCGATATTTCCGATACCTACTGTGTCGATATGTGCATCGTAAGCGATGATCTTATCGCCTGTTCCCATGTAGCCGATGACATTTCCCTGAGGATCGATTACGACCTCGTCGAAGTCCAGTTTCTTCATCTCAGCGGCGATAGTGTCGATGTGAGCCTTTTCATCGCAGCTCTCTCCCGGATTCTTCACGATAGCGCGAAGAAATGCGGTCATGTCTTTCTGATAACCCTGTGCAGCTTCCTTGATTTTGTTGAAGTCCATAATTTTCATTCTCCCTTCCTTATTTGTGCCGTGCTTAATACGGCATAGCGGTACACCTTTTGCGGTGTGTCTCTGATTATAAATCGTGTTTCGTCAGGCGACGGACTGCGGAGGGCGCAGTCCGGTCCGCCTGAACAGACAGAGTTGAATAGTTACCTTAATTTATATGGAACAGACGGCTTATCTGTCGTTCCCGCCCCAGACGATGGATTCGTATCTCTCGGGATCAGTGTCTCCCTCAGTGGAGAAGAGGAGGACTTTGGAGTTCTCATCCAGTCCGAGATGCTCTCTGAGAGGCTTGTATTCATCCATTGTCATGATGCACGCAAGTGTTCCGAACGGTGCGGCGCCGGATTCGCCGGATGTTACCGGCTGATCGCCCTTGACAGGAGCAGCGAGCATGCGCATGCCCCTTGCAGCCACCCAGTCGGGTGATGCGATAAATGTATCTACATGATTTTTCAGGATATCCCAGGAAATCGTATTGGGTTCTCCACAGGCGAGTCCCGCCATGATCGTAACCATGTCACCGTCCACGATGCGGATATCTCCGTCTCCCGCACATGCACCTTTATAGAGACATGCGGCGGCTTCGGCTTCCACAACGACTACTTTCGGCGGATTCTCAGGATAGCGGTTTGCGAAATATCCCTGGACTGCTCCGGCGAGAGATCCCACGCCTGCCTGAATGAAGACGTGTGTCGGGCGTTCGCAGTCATAGTCGTGGAGCTGCTCATCCGCTTCCATAGCCATCGTTCCGTATCCCTGCATGATCCATGACGGAATTTCCTCGTATCCGTCCCATGCGGTATCCTGCACCATGACGCCGTTTTCTGTCTTCTCGGCCATGGCGTTTGCCATGCGGACACATTCGTCATAGTTGTATTCTTCGATCGTCGCCTCAGCGCCTTCAGCGAGAATGTTGTTCAGTCTCGTCTGTGTGCTTCCTTTCGGCATGAGGACGACTGCCTTCTGTCCTAATTTGTTTGCGGCCCATGCAACACCGCGGCCGTGATTGCCGTCTGTGGCGGTGAAGAATGTGGCCTGCCCGAACTCTTCCTTAAGTTTCTCGGACGTGAGGACATTGTATGGCAGCTCGGATACATCTTTCCCGGTCTGCTTTGCTATGTAGCGTGCCATAGCGAATGAACCGCCGAGCACTTTAAAAGCGTTGAGCCCGAAGCGGTAGGACTCATCTTTTACATATACTTCACCGAGTCCGAGGCGTTTTGCCATGTGATCCAGTTTTGCCAGCGGCGTGACACTGTACTGGGGAAAACTCTCATGGAAAGCGCGCGCCTTTTTGATTTCGTCCAATCCCATTACTTTCAGGTTGGAATCTTCCGTTTTCGGCATCTTGTTCACTGCCCATTTGATTGTGTCCATTGTGGAACCTCCTTAAATATGTGAAATGTTGTTGCTTACTATATTGAGAATGAGAACATGCCAGCTCGGATCCGCCGATTACGGCGCATGTTCATCCTTTGTCCATGTAGCTATACAGCGTAAACTTTGATATCCCGAGGAGGGAAGAGACTTTGTCGCCGGATTTTGTGATGAGAAATGCTCCGGCGTTGTTTAAGTACTGTACCACAGCAACTTTGTCGTCTTTGTTCATCATAGCGACAGGTTTCCCAACCCGGGCGATCGCCTGTTCGATCAGAAGGTCGAGAAGCTCTGTTACATTGTGGGTGATCCGCTGAGGAGCAGCAGAAGAATCTGTTTCTGCATCATTTTCAGGCTCTGTCTGGATCAGTCCGCGTATAGAGTTCTCTGCAGCCAGCAGGGTGGTAATGTCATAATTCATTGAAAAGATATAGACGATCTTCCCTTTTTCGTCACGGATGTAGAG
>DYCJ01000115.1:2421-7727 GCA_019418195.1 Clostridiales bacterium
GTCTTAGTAAGATAAGCAAGCCTGTCCTTTATCTTTTCGGGATCGGATCTGAGTGTCTCAAGGACAATGCCCGATGGCCCGTCACCGGTATGCCGGTTGGATACATGTCCGTTTTCAATATAGACGATGGATTTATCCAGATCCTTTTTTGTCAGATCATGAATGACTACTTCGCATGAACTTCCGAATTGGGCTGCGAGTCCGTGCGCCAGCTGCTTGAGAAAGTCCAGTTTCCGGTTCATTGCTTCACCTGCCTTTGTTCCACCCTCTGTCAGGAGGGAAAAATGTGTCTGACGTGTGTCTCTAAACCCATCATAGCATAAAAAAAAACAGAGTCAATAGTTTTTCTAAAAATTTTTTAGGTGCTCTAAAAATTATTTAGGATTTGTGTTGCATTTATACATTATTAATGGTATTCTATAGTCAGTGACAGGTCTTAGTGTGCGAATTGCACAGATAAATGTGACGGCACCCTGAGAATAGTATGTATAAAATAAATAAAAAGGAGAAAATGACATGCTTGTTTTAGGTAATGGAAAAGTTATCACAAGGGATGCTGCATGTCCGCTGATCGAAAACGGTGCAGTTGCGATCGATGGAACCACGATCTGCAAGGTGGGCAGCACTGAGGATATCAAAAATGCATATCCCGAAGCAGAGTACATCGACGCCAAAGGCGGCCTGATCATGCCCGGCTTTATTAATGTACATGAGCATATTTACAGTTCGTTTGCAAGAGGTCTTTCCATAAAAGGTTATGACCCGAAAGGTTTTCTTGATATCCTGGACGGACAGTGGTGGACGATCGACCGCAATCTCACGCTGCACGATACATATTTAAGTGCTATGGCTACTTATATAGACTGTATCAGAAATGGTGTGACAACTATCTTTGACCATCACGCAAGCTTCGGTTCGATCAGAGGCTCGCTTTTTGAGATTGAGAAGGCAGCAAAAGAAACAGGAATCCGTTCCTGTCTCTGCTATGAGATTTCTGACAGGGACGGAACGGATAAGGCAAAAGAGTCTGTCATGGAAAATGCCGAGTTTATCCGCCATGCGCTGCAGGACGATACCGGAATGATCGCCGGAATGATGGGTATGCACGCACAGTTCACGATCTCGGACGAGACAATGGAACTTGCCGCTGCAAACAAGCCGGACGAAGTCGGATATCATATCCATGTGGCAGAGGGAATCGAAGATCTGCACCACTGCCTGAAGCATTACGGGAAAAGGATAGTGGACCGTCTGATGGATCACGGCATTCTGGGCGAGAAGACACTCCTCGGTCACTGCATCTATATTAATTCCCATGAGATGGATCTTATTAAGGAAACGGACACGATGGTCGTTCATAATCCGGAATCCAATATGGGCAATGCATGCGGATGCCCTCCGACCATGGAACTGGTACACAGAGGAATCCTCACCGGTCTCGGCACAGACGGATATACTCATGATATGACAGAGTCATGGAAGGTGGCGAACATTCTCCACAAGCATCATCTCTGTGATCCGAATGCGGCATGGGGAGAGGTGCCGCAGATGCTCTTTGAGAATAATGCGAAGATCGCGGGAAGGTATTTTGCTCCGGAACTCGGCGTCCTCAAAGAAGGCGCTGCGGGCGACGTGATCATCGTTGCATACGACCCGCTCACACCGCTTACTGCGGACAATATCAACAGCCACCTTCTGTTCGGCGTGACCGGACATGATGTTGTGACCACGGTAGCGAATGGCGAAGTCCTGATGAAAGACCGCAGACTGACGAAGATCGATGCAGCTAAAGTTATGGCTGACTGCAGACAGGCGGCAAAAGGGCTGGCTGACAGGATCAACAGCTAGAATATGACAACTTCATAAGGTGTGACAGATTTAAAAGGAAGGGCCCGGCAATGTATCTGCCGGGGGCAATACAGGGTGAATAAAAATGAATGATACAAAGCAGAAAAAGGACAACTCAGAGTTATTTAAATGGGATGGGCGCCCGTCGTTCGGGCAGGTGCTCCCCCTGGCGGCACAGCACGTGCTTGCGGCTGTAGTCGGCTGCGTGACGCCGGCTATCCTTGTAGCAAACGCCGCAAATAATGCGGGCGGGAATGTAGATATGGGGCTTTTGATCCAGGTATCCCTTGTGTTCGCTGCACTGTCTACATTGTTACAGTTATATGCGCAGAAGATTAAGCTGGGAAGCGGCCTGCCGGTCATTATCGGCGTAAGTTTTGCATATGTTCCTACAATGACAGCTATTGCCGCACAGGCAAAAGATGTCAATACCATTTTTGGTGCCATGATCATCGGCGGTGTGGTAGCAATCCTCGTAGGACTCTTTATCCGTCAGATCAGGAAGGTGTTCCCGCCGCTTGTGATCGGCACGGTTATCCTTGCGATCGGTCTGTCGTTATACAGTACGGCGGTCAACTATATGGCGGGAAATTCTTCTAATACATATGAAGTGATCGTGGAGCAGCAGGGTAAGACGGAAGCACTTGTATTTGGCTCATGGCAGAACTGGCTGGTGGCATTTATCACACTGGCGATCGTAGTACTCCTGAACCATTACGGAAAAGGCCTGTTTAAACTGGCTTCGATTCTGATCGGACTTGTCTGCGGGTACATAGTGGCTCTTTGCTTCGGTATGGTAGATTTTTCCGCGCTTTCCACGGCAGGATGGTTCCAGGTCCCGACGCCTCTTGCATTCGGCATTAAGTTTGATATATCAGCGATCCTGCCTCTGGCGATACTGTTCCTCGTCAACTCGATACAGGCGATGGGGGATTTCTCAGCGACAACGACAGGCGGTATGGACAGGCTGCCGACAGACGATGAGTTAAACGGAGGTATCATCGGATACGGCGTCAGCAACATCGTGGGCGCTCTGTTCGGATGCCCTCCGACGGCGACATACAGCCAGAACGTAGGTATCGTAGGTTCTACACGGGTTGTAGCGAGAAAAGTGTTCACGGCATCAGCAGTCATCCTGCTCATCGCCGGACTGATCCCGAAGTTCTCCGCACTGCTCCGGACGATCCCGCAGTGTGTACTCGGCGGCGCTGTTGCATCAGTATTTGCATCTATCGCCATGACGGGTATCAAACTGCTCGTGACTGAGAAACTGACTTACAGAAATACAACAGTTGCAGGATTGTCCATCGCCATCGGTATGGGCGTATCCTTAAGCGACGGCTGCTTAAACCAGATGACGGCAAGTATCCATGATGCGCTCAACATGAGCATGAGTCTTGAGAGCTTCCAGTCTATCATCAACAATACATTTGCATCATCGCCGGTTGTACTGGCGACGATATTTGCAGTAATTCTGAACCTGATTCTGCCAAAAGACAAACCGGACGCACAGTAGAGAAAATGCATGCCGGAAATACGGCCGGATACCGGACGGCACCGATACAGCGGCTGCCGGACAGGAAATCCGGCCATAATAACAGGAGGAAAAGATAATGAGTGATATTATGAGGCCAATGTCTTTTGAACAGCTTTTAAACTGGACTTTGACAGAATATAAGAAGAGCGGAACTGTATTTGGGGAGCACCATCCTTACCATGCAGACTCAAAGTATAACAGGACGATTTTTGAGAGACCGCTCGAGACACCGGCAGGACCGGCAGCGGGACCGCACACGCAGCTTGCACAGAATATCGTGGCGGCATATTACACTGGCAGCCGTTTCTTCGAGTTGAAGACGGTGCAGATCATGGACGGAGAAGAACTCTCAGCATGTGTGAATAAGCCATGTATCAAAGCGGATGATGAGTGTTACAACTGCGAATGGTCAACGGAACTTTATGTTCCTCAGGCAATGGAAGAATATATTAAGGCATGGTTCCTGTGCAAAGTGATCGCAAAAGAATTTGGTCTGGGAAGCATGAACGGGTTCCAGTTCAACATCAGCGTGGGATACGACCTCGCCGGTATCAAATCCGAGAAGATCGATAACTTCTTAAATACAATGCAGCATGCGCAGGGTTCAGACATTTTTAAATCCTGTAAAGAATATCTTCTCACTCATGCGGATCTGTTCGAGAAAGTGACAAAAGAAGACATCGAGAGCATTTCAGGCGATATCTGCAACTCCGTCACGATCTCCACACTGCACGGATGTCCTCCGCAGGAGATCGAGCGCATCGCCATGTACCTGATCACAGAGAAAGGGTTCCACACATTTATCAAATGCAACCCGACTCTGCTTGGATATGAATTTGCCAGAGAGATCATGGACGAGATGGGTTATGACTATGTGGCATTCGGTGATTTCCACTTTAAGGATGACCTGCAGTATGAGGATGCTGTGCCCATGCTGACAAGGCTGATGAAAGTCTGTCAGGAGAGAAATCTTGAGTTCGGCGTGAAGATCACAAATACATTCCCGGTGGATGTGAAACAGAATGAACTTCCGAGCGAAGAAATGTATATGTCCGGTAAGTCACTGTATCCGCTGTCAATCTCACTGGCGGCGAAACTCTCAGAAGAATTTGACGGAAAACTCCGCATCTCCTATTCCGGCGGCGCGGATTATCATAATATTGAAGAAATCGTTGACGCAGGCATCTGGCCGGTGACCGTGGCGACGACACTGTTAAAGCCGGGCGGATATGACAGGATGTCCCAGATGGTATCACTTCTGGAAAAGGAAAATGTCGTATTCACAGGCGTAGATCCGAAAGCGGTGCGCAAGCTTGCAGATGAAGCAAGGACAAACCCGCATCACGTAAAGGCAGTAAAACCGCTTCCGTCCAGAAAGATGAAGAAACAGGTGCCGCTCCTTGACTGCTTCGTGGCGCCGTGTAAAGAAGGTTGTCCGATCCATCAGGATATCCCGGCGTACTTACAGCTTGTAAAAGCAGGTAAATATGAAGAAGCGATGAAAGTCATCACGGAGAAGAACCCGCTTCCTTTCATTACAGGAACAATCTGTGCGCATCCGTGTATGAATAAATGTACCCGTAACTTCTACGAAGAGTCCGTCTACATCCGCGGCATGAAACTGATCGCGGCAGAGAACGGATATGATGCCCTGACAGACACTCTCACAGCTCCGGCCGTGACAAAGAGCGGCAAAGCGGCTGTGATCGGCGGCGGGCCGGCGGGAATGGCTGCGGCATATTTCCTCCGCCGTGCAGGTATGGAGACGACGCTGTTCGAGAAGACAGATGCTCTCGGAGGAGTAGTACGCCACGTGATCCCCGGATTCCGTATCTCCGACAGCGCCATCGACAAAGATGCGGCGCTCCTTGAGAAAATGGGCGTGAATATCTGTCTGAATACAGAGATCACAGATCTGGAT
>DYCJ01000116.1:0-388 GCA_019418195.1 Clostridiales bacterium
GATCTGGATCATTACCTTCCTATGGATATCCGCATCCTTCACTGCGAGGCTGCGCCGGAACGATTCCGGGCCGATCTGAACGCCCGGTCACGCACGTATGAATACCGGATCTGTACCGCCCCTGTTTATAATATTTTTACGGCTGCATACACAGCTCACGTCTGTCCGGCACCGGATATCAGCGCCATGAAAACTGCCGCCGGATATTTGAAAGGACTCCATGATTTCCGTTCCTTCTCAGGTGCACGGAAGAAAAAAGGAACAGAGAAGGAATTGACAGGGATCGCCTTCCGGAAGTCCGAGGATACAGACAATGATGCAGATACGCTTATCCTTTCGCTTACCGCCAGTGATTTTCTCTACCGGATGCCTTCTCTGATCGTCGGAA
>DYCJ01000116.1:398-6975 GCA_019418195.1 Clostridiales bacterium
GGTCAGGGAAAGCGGGCTCCGGAGAGTATACTGCATATTTTCGAGGGGACAGAAAAAGCAGGCGCCCCCTGCGAAGCAAAAGGACTCCTGCTCAAATCTGTACAATATTAAATGCTTTCTTTTATCATAAGATCAATCCGGCTATGTGGAATGCGATAAAGCTTACCACCCAGGCTACTGCAAGCTGGAAGAGCACAATGCCGAGTGTCAGCTTCTTGCTTCCCACTTCTCTGTGTATCGTGGCTATCGTCGCTGTACACGGCACATACAGCAGACAGAATACCATGAGAGAATACGCATTTGCCGCGCCGAATCCCATTGCCCCGAGCGTGGCCACAAAGCTGTCCATGCCGTGGGATGTGGTAATATTCTGTATTCCGAAAAGCACGCTGCAGCTTGACACCACAACTTCCTTTGCCGCGATTCCGGAAATGAGCGCAACCACGATCTGCCAGTAGCCCAGTCCAAGCGGACGGAAGAACGGTACGATCGCTTTCCCGATGATCGAGCCGAAGCTGTCTGCAATATCTGTCACATAACCTGTCGGGCCGAAATTCAGGAGCACCCACATAATGATCGATGCGAGGAAAATAACGGTTCCCGCTTTTGTCAGATAATCTTTTACTTTTTCCCACACATATACCGCGATCGTACGCGCATTCGGTGCTTTATACTCAGGCAGCTCAATGAGCAGTGCATGTTCCGCCTTGCTGCCGTCAATCTTTGAGATAATAAATGCAGTCAGGATCGCGATCACGATTCCCAGCAGATACATGGAGTAACATGCCAGCATTGCATGTTTCCCGAAAAACATCGAAGAAAACAGTACATAAATCGGCAGTCTGGCGCTACAGGACATGAATGGCGTCACAAGGATCGTCTTCAGTCTGTCTTTCCTGTGCTCCAGCGCACGCGACGCCATGACCGCCGGAACGGAACAGCCGAATCCCAGCAGCATGGGCAGGAATGCCCTTCCCGAGAGTCCGAGATGGCTCATGATGTCGTCCATAACGAACGCCACCCTCGACATATAACCGCTGTCTTCAAGGAAAGCCAAGGCAAGGAACAGGATAAAGATATTCGGCAGGAATGTAAGGATGCCGCCCACGCCGGAAATGATACCGTCCACCAGAAGGGAATTGAGCATCGGCGAGGTTCCGGCCGCCTCAAGACCTGCACTTACCGCGCCTGTCAGGAGATCAAGCCCTGTCTCGAAGTAGCCCTTCAGCCAGTCGCCTACAGTAAATGTCAGGAAAAATACCAGCGCCATGATCACCAGAAAGATCGGAAGCCCCAGCCATCTGCTCGTCATATACCGGTCGATATGGTCTGTCTGTTCCGCCTTTGCGCTTTTATTAACCAGGGTTTCATCGATCACTTCTTCTATAAAATCATATTTTTCATTAATGATATCTTTTTCATAACTCCGGTCAGCAATCCCTGTCATATCGATGGGATACTTTTTCATCACCGGATCATCCTGTTCAAGCATCTTGATGGCGTGCCAGCGCATATTGTCCATCTCGGGATATTTCTCACGGAACTGCTCGATGATCGAATCAATCTTATCCTCTATCTCATCGTCATACACCATGGCATACTCGCTGTGGTGATTGTGTTTATGTCCCGTTTGATCCGAATGATGATGGATGAACGGTCCCTGCTTTGCATATTCCTGGTGATGCGCCACCGCATGGAGCAGGATTTCAAGCCCCGTGCGCTTTCTCGCCGATACAGGGATCGCAGGAATGCCGAGCATCTCAGGAAGACGGTGAAGGTCGATCTCCATTCCCCTCTCTTCTACGATATCCATCATATTGAGTGCCAGAACCACCGGTTTCCCAAGCTCAATGAGCTGTAACGTCAGATACAGGTTTCGTTCCAGACAGGACGCATCCACCACGTCCACGATCACGTCTACCTCATCGCTCATAATGCATTCACGGGACACCTTTTCTTCCATTGTATAGGAAGTCAGGCTGTAAATGCCGGGCAGATCGATCAGCTTGAACTCCTGCCCCTTGTATGTAGTACGTCCTTCTTTCTTCTCCACCGTAACGCCCGGCCAGTTCGCCACTTTCAGGTTGGCTCCGGTGTAAGCGTTGAACAATGTCGTCTTTCCGCAGTTGGGATTCCCGATGAACCCCACATTTATCACTTTTCCGCTCATGCCGCTTCCTCCTTTACGAAGATATTGTCGGCAATGCGTCTCCCGAGTGCAAAGCGTGTCCCGCGGAATTTTACGGTCATTGCGCCCTTTTTATCATTGTTTAATATCGTGATCTTAGATCCTTCCGTCAGGCCGAGCGCCTCGAGCCTGCGCTCAAGGTTCAGTTCAATCTGTATTTTCTCGACCACATAAGTATGATTATTTTTTCCCTCTTTAAGTTTCATAATAGGCCTCACCCTTTGTATGTCTGCTATTGATAATTTTTCTCAAATGATATTATATATTGTGAGGCTCTATAAGTCAATTTTTTGTGTCAAATCTTGTCGCGATCATATGAACAATGTACGGAATGAGGATAACCGGTATTGCAAGGTAAGCAAGAAAACTGTACGCTTTCTGGATCAGGGTAAGCAGCCCGAACTGGGCTATCCCGAAATCCACGATACAGCAGATGAGCGCCGCAATGATCTCTTTTCGTGTAATCTGAAATTTCCTGTTCTCCGTCGATTTTCCCGAGGTATTTTTTCTCTCCCCGCAGATTCTCTTCACCATTGCCGCTACCATATTGACAGCTGTAGACACGGCGCCGAGGATGATCAAAATGGAAATGAGCGGAGTCATGAAAGAAGCGCCCACGCCGTTCTGTACCATAAAGAGCGTCGGTACACTCTGTCCTGCAGCGTCCGGATTCGTGTAGATCGTCATAAGGCCCAGCACAACCATGACCATCATCAGCGCATTTACCACAAATCCGACTCCCATACTCTTCACCGCATCACCCGGCCTGTCAAATGATTTCGCATGCTGCACGAACACTGCAATATTGGAGAGCTGGAACGTTCCGTACAGGAATGCCGAATAAAGCGCATCCCCCAGTGGCAGTTCTGCCTGTGTCATACTCTCCGCAGCCTCTGATATTCCCGATAAACCGGAAATGATGTTTGGAATATACACGATCAGCAGTCCCGCGATAATACAGATGGACAGTACGGAAGCTACTTTCCGCACCAGATCTGTCCCGAATATGGCAACCACAAATATGAACACACCGATCAGGAATGTGCAGAACAGATATGGAAGCCCTGTCAGCGTGCTCAGCGTCGCACCGCCCGTGGCAAATGCAACCGCCGGAGCTACACACATCACGCAGATATAAAGGATTTCGAACAGATTCGAGAAGATCGGCGCAAATCTCCCGTAAAACGCATTATTATAGGATCTGTAATCATAGACTTCGTGTTTTCTTGCAAAGCGCAGGCTGTATGCAAAGAACACTGTGTTGTAGAGCATTGCAAACACCGGCATGATCAGGCACCAGATGCCGTACCTGACGAAATAACTGTATATCTGAGCTCCTGATGCGAATCCGCCTCCAAAATGTGTCGTAAACCATACAAATGCCACTCCAAGAATGACTGCCCCTGTTTTATTCTTCTTCATTATCTTTTCTCACTCTTTCTCTCAGTCTGTCCATTGCCTCTGTCAGCATTTCCTTTGTCACTCTATACGGATAATGGGCTACGTCCGACATATCCGGAATGCGCTCCATGCATTCCTCCCACTGTTCTTCCGTGATCTCGATGTCCTCAAGCGAAACCGGAAGATCAACCGCCTGGTTCAGCCTGTAAATCTTCTCAAATTCGTCATACTGCCGATCAACGAGGAGCGCCAGCAGGATGCCGAATCCGACTACTTCGCCGTGCAGATGTCTCTCCTCGATGACCGGATAGGACGTCATAGCATAGAATATCGCGTGCGCGAGACCGCTGTTGTAGTCCGGCGTGTAATCCTTTGTCAGGAAGATGGACGCAATTCCCGTAGTCACAACGATTGCCAGCACGACCTGCTCCACATCATAGGTGCAGAGCCCTTTCTTGTGGTCTTCCAGTGCTTTCGGTCCGTACTGGATCAGCGGATCACAACACATCCGGCTGACTGCCACGCCAAGAGCAGTAAAATGTTCCAGCTGCTCGTCCCTCGATGAGATCGTGGCCTCATAATATTTCGCATAAGTATCACCGATTCCTGCCCACATATACTGGCTGGGCGCCTTGGCAATAATTTCCGTATCAATAAATGAATGCATGACCGGCCTGATGAAAAAGTGCGGTTTCAGAAATGTGCCATCCTCATTGTACATAATGGAAACCGATGTGCAGGCGGAGCAGTTTGACGCGATCGTCGGAAATGCAAATACCGGCTTATCGTCCGTGATACACAGACACTTCACTGTGTCCAGCGCCTTGCCGCCACCTACGCCGAATACCATGTCGGCCTCCTGATAAAGAGGCATGGCGCGCAGCTTTTCCACTGTGGCATACGTACAGTTCTCACCGTAAATTTCTTTTCCGATGATCTCAAGGTCCGTCTGCTCCACATAAGACCTGATCTTGTCATATGTTGCTGCAAGTGCTTTTCGACCGCCGATCACAAGAACTTTCTTCCCGTATGATTCACATACCGGTCCGATCTTGTCATAAATTTTATCTCCGATAGAATAATTCGGAAGGTGTACTTCGTAATTTTCAAGTTTCATGGTAATCTCTCCTTTCCTCTGTGCTGCCATGTATCGCATAACATATGGGATATCAAGCCGTTCTCCGCTCTATCTGTTTTTTGCAAAAGAAAAAGCCCTTATCCCATACAATAAAATTGCAGGGACAAGAGCTGTAATTCATACTAATACTCCTGCGGTGCCACCCAGCTTGACGTAATATACTACATCCACTCATGCATACTGACATATGCTTTCTTTGATAACGGAGTCAGTTCTCCGGCTCGCCTACTCTGATTTTCAACTCGCCCTCAGAAGCCCATTCACTCCAAGTCCGGCATACCGCGATCCCACCGCCCGCGGCTCTCTGTGAAGCGTCCTGTGAAGTTACTTGCTCTTCCTCATCGGTCTGGTAACACTTTATCACTTTAAACTCAAAATGTCAACAATTTTAAGATAACAGGAACAGTGTGGATTTCCGAGTGGCGCGGGCTTAACTGTTATCTTTGAATCAGAACATTCCCGTCCAGATCTGTCTCATGCATATCCACCGCCCGCACCCGGCTGTCGTCATACGTCTTATAATAGTAAACGCCTGTCCTGGTGTTTGCACAGCAGGAATAAGTGGTAATATCATAGGTTCCCTGCTCCGTCACTACGGATCCGCGGACCATGGCCACACTGTCCAGAATGTGGAAGAACTGGGAGACATTCGCCTTTTCCTCTTCCGGAGCCACGGAATTCCATTTCAGAAATACCGCACGCACAAAGCGGGACGCCGATGATGCGTCACCCGGAAGCCCCAGAGCGCCCATTCCCTGTGCATAAGGCTTAAGATCCAGCCTGTCCGCGAAACGATTCTGTGGGCTCTCCGCTGTCAGGTTCATATAATTGTTCATATTCATCCTGTGATACTCAAAAGGCGGATTATTCGTCAGCACTCCAAATGGATTTTCATATATTTTCAATCCGTCTCTGACCGCCTCAAGAACAAGACATCTCTCCCGGTCTGCCAGCATCCAGTGAAGCGGTGCTGGCGGCATCTGATCCGAAAATGCAAGATCAACAATCTTCATTTCATCCAGATACTCTTCCGCTTCCGTCACAGAAGCACATTTCCCGAGAATCCACGCGATCACTTCAAACGAGGCAATCTCCGTCCCTTTTCCATCCAGTTTCCGATAAAATGCATTTCCCGGAAAATTTAGTCCAGCCATCGCAAGACCTTTTTCGTTGACAGCCTCGGCATACAGCGGGAAACTGTCATTGGCTGATGCCATGCCGATCATGGCGTAGTGATGATCCTGTTGCCCGGCTTTCCGGAAAATAAGAGGGAAACTGCGCGGGGTGATCGTGACGGTTTCACCGAAAGAACAGTCAAGATCCAGGTTGCGGCCGAAGTAGAAATCGTTGTTGAGGTAGGTGATACAGGTGCACATGGGGAACTCCTCCTATAATAATTCTAACTGAATTGCTAATGATCTTATTATTCTCTCATGTTAATCTATATATTAATATCGTAGTAGAAAAGAAAATCCAGCTACTAATCCCCATACGATACTATTCCCATCCAGTCACTCATTCACTATCTCTTCTGACCAGACTGCACGGCACCATTACTTTTACGGGAAGTTTTTTCCCAGACCAAAGTTTTTCCATACAGCGTACGGCAGAATCCGCAGATTCTCTTAAATATACCTCAACCGATGTCAGCGGAGGATTAGAGAATTCTGAAAAACTTGTATTATTAAAACTAATTATCCCTATCTGTTCGGGTATTATGATATTTCTCTCGCTTAGCGCCTTAATCAATCCTGGGGCAGCAGCATCACTTGCAACAAAAATCGCGTCTGGATATTCCTCTTCCGTATGTGTATCCAGATATTCAAGCATTCTCTCGTAACAATTTCTGG
>DYCJ01000116.1:6985-7633 GCA_019418195.1 Clostridiales bacterium
AATCTGTATGTATCTACATTTCCAAGATATGCAATACGTTTTCTTCCTTTTTCACTGAATCGTTGCAAAACCTGACGTATAGCCAGATGATAATTTGGCACGATACTACAATAAATCTGATCATCTGGAGAAGAATCCACAAAAACAATATTGTCTGTATATTTGTGAAAATCGTCAATTTCTGATAAACTAAATCTCCCAACTGCAATTATGCCTTCCAGTGGGGTATCATCATTTTTTACAAAGCGACCTTCACTGTTTCTGTTAAGCATCACTGTTGTCCACTTTTTTTCAAAACAGACTTCATCCAATATATTCTTCAAGCGGAAATAATAAAGGTCTTCCATTTGTTCCTGAAGATTAAACATCTGAGCAATGCCGACACGTCTTTCTCCTGTATTGTCAACCATTTCCTCCGCTATCGCCTTTTTGTCTCTTTTTATTTTTTCTCTGGTTCTATACCGCTGTTTTACAGTTTTATACCCCAGTTCCTTTGCTGTCAGAAATATTTTTTTTCGTGTCTCTTCTGTCACATTCAAAGCCGGATCTCCGTTGAGCACACGAGAAACAGTCGTTTGCGATACATTAACCTTCTCTGCAATATCCTTTAATGTCGCCATTTTGTTTTCTCCTTTAACACGATAAATA
>DYCJ01000117.1 GCA_019418195.1 Clostridiales bacterium
CTGCGGTCTTTTTTGTTATAGATGGCATCGTAGAGAGGTACAAGATCCGGATATTTTTCTTGAATGTAATCCATAATATCTTTTTTAAACCCACCCCGCAGGTTCAGATTTTCCAGCCACACCAGATCACACTGATTCCTGACTCTTTCAAAGATTGCTTCAAAATCTGTGATGCCGGGAAATACAGGAGAAATGAAACAGACGGTTCGTATTCCGGCATCGTAGACCTTTTTCATCGCCGCGAGCCGTCGTTCTATGCTGACTGCCTGATCCATATCCGCCCGGAACTGCTCATCCAGTGTATTTATAGACCAGGATACCGTAACCTTTCCCAGTGTTTTCAGCAGCTCCAGATCCCGGACGACCAGGTCCGATTTGGTGCAGATAAGTATCTCTGCGCCGCTTCCTTTCAGCTGCTCCAGAATCCGACGGGTATTCCCGAACTGCTCTTCCTGCGGATTATATCCATCGGTTACCGAACCGATAACCACTCTCTGCCCTCTGTATTTCCATGGATTTTTGATCGTCGGCCAGCGTTTCACATCAAGGAAAGTGCCCCACTGCTCAGTATGACCTGTAAACCGCTTCATAAATGAGGCATAGCAGTATTTACAGCCATGGGTACATCCCACATACGGATTTACGGAATATCCTCCTACCGGCAGGGTGGATTTTGTCATAATATTCTTTGTCTCCACTTCCCGGATCAGAATACTGCTTTCCTTTACCTGCTCTTCCATGCTTTCTGCTCCTCCAAAACATCATAAAATACCTGCGGCAGTTCCTGGACCATCTGCTCTTCTCCCATGACAGGAAGAAGGTCTTCCTTCATAAACACAGGAATGCCGAGACTGTGCGCCTGATCCGTCAGATTCCACACCCATTCCGGCTTTGACTCTGATTTTCCCTTCCGGCGTCCGGTTTCCGTACCGACCACGATCCACTCGATCCCGGTAAAGTCCACTTCTCCGATATCATCAAACATGGGCTCAAAGCTGACCTGATAGTGTTTCGCCCTGATATGCTCACGCATCGCCTGAATCCGTCCCTTCTCCTTCGCAGACGTCACCGTTACTCCGAACCAGACATTATCAAGCTCTGTGGAAAACTGAATCTTCTCCGGCCGTTTCGTGAGAAAGATATACTGATGCTGAGGATTCTGTGCGATTCTGGCAAACACTTCTTCTCGCCATTCCGGGTTCCAGTCTGAAAAATCGCTCATCCCTGTAAGCAGCAGATTCTGTGGACGTTTTCTGTTCATCAGTCTCAGTTTTCCGGGAAAATATTCCGGACTGGAAAAATCCTCCGTCATATGAAACCGACGGACATTATTTCTCGCATAACAATAACTGCACCCAATGGTACAGCCGATCACAAGATTCATATTCTGGATCTGGTCTTTAATACAAACAGCCATATGCAATCTCCCTTCAGCTCATAAACTTTTTTAGAGCCTCCTGCTGATCCGCGAAATCTCTCATTCCCAGATCATACAGTTTCCGCTCTGTCTCTTCATCCATGGAATAGGTTCCCACTTTGATCGGCTCACTGGGCGCAAAGACAAATGCCTTTCCTTCCTTTTCCAGATCAAATACTTCTTTCTGATTTTTCGCATATGTAATATGTCTCTGGTCGATCGCCTCTATGATCTTCGGATATTTCCGGCAGAGACGGGAATACAGGAACCGCATTCCCTGAGGCTTTCTTACATAATCCCGCCGTTTGGACAAGATCACCACCAGACGATCACACCCTTGTTCTAACGCATGGCGCACCGGAATAGCATCGGCAATGCCTCCATCATAATAAGGAACACCGTTGATCTCTACCGGGCGGCAGGCCGCGGGAATCGCGCTGGACGCCATGATCGGCCTGTAGTCATCCTGTTTCATATCTTCTTTTCCGAAATACTCAGCCTCCCCGGTCAAAGCATTCGTCGCCACAACTTCATATTCCGCGGGATTCTTCATGATCGCCGCAAAATCCAGCGGATCCTCTCCTGTGGAATTCGTCAGTTCAGCATAAATGTATTCAAGCCCGAACAGATTACCCGTCCTGAGCAGGCTTTTCAGCCCGAAATACTTCGGTGAATGGATATGGTCTGTAAAAAACCTGAGATTCCTGCCTCTCTGCCCCGCCACATAAGACGCTACATTTCCCGATCCTCCGGATACACCGATACAGTAGTCAAAGGTGATCCCCTGATCCAGAAAAGCATCCAGAATGCCTGCATTATATGCGCATTTCATACCGCCGCCTTCTACTACAAGCCCGATTTTCTTCTGTTTCTCCATTTTGATCTCCTCCATTTTGTTCTCTTTTTGTCATCGTTCTGTCATCTGTCTGCAGTCATGCCTGTTTTTCTATATCTGTAGCGAGATCAATTTCTTCCGTCCCGATTCTCTCATAAAATCTGTCGATGATATCCTGAAGGCTGATCTCCTGCATCTTCTTCTCTGCTGCCTCCTGCACCTCCCGGTAAAAATCTCCGGCTGCAAGCTGGATATTAACCCCTACGCCGCACTCCGGATTTGTGTGGATATCCAGATGCAGAAGCGGTTTATCTCCCTCGACCGCACGGTAGATGTCGAGCATAGTTATCTGTTCTGCGGAGCGCGTCAGCGCAGCCTGCGCCTGTCCCTGCACAGTAGAGATCAATCCGGCTTTTTTCAATGCAGACATCAACTGCCTGATATAAGCCGGATTTGTCTTTACACTTTCTGCGATCCTTGCGCTGGTCATTTTTTTCCCTTCCCCCAGGCAGAGAAAAGAAAGCAGGTGGATCGTATCGCTTAACTTTGTTGAATACTTCATGTACAAACTTCATCTCCATTTGCATCTTGTAATTTATAAATTATAATCCGCCATGTAATTTTAAAAATAACATCGTAAAGAAAGGAAGTCAACTATGTTTGCCGTACAAGCTGCAACTGACAATACGACACATCTGAAAAATACAGAGATACTTGTAGAAAAAACTCTTCTGGAACTGGGTGTAGGCGAAATGACACCGGGTGTGATCAAGCTGCCTTTCTGGAGTATGACAGAAAAAAATCCACAGGTATTTTATGCCTGCCTGAATAAAAAGCCCTCGTCAGCGCCGGAGCACCTCAGACAAATCTCTGAGGATTGCTGCCAGATCGCCGTCCAGCCCGTATGACTTTTCCCGTATCTCATCCGATATGTAAATTTCTCCAAGATTCACAGTAATATAAGCCGCCTCCGGTTCCTGTGCGGCCAGACTCATCAGCGGGGCTTTGATCAGCTGGTTTCTCCAGCCAATACCAAGCTCCAGAATAACCAGTTTCTTCCCGTGATATTTCTGAAGAAATGCCTCCATCCGGCTCTTAGACGCCGTATCCGGAATAAGATTCCGGTCTCCTTCCATATGGATCTGCATGGGGCCGCCGCAGACAGGGCACCTGGGAACCATATCTGAGGGAATTCTCCCATCCCGCTCCGCTGCTGCCATTTTCTCCGTCAGTTCAAAAGACGGATAAACGGTATCATGGCAACGTGATGCACACTGCATGGTAAGCCAGTTTCCCTCGATCTCATAGATTTTCCCAGGATCGAATCCGCACATTTCAAAATGACACTCCCCGTTGGATGTAACTATAAAATAATCTTTCTCTCCCACAACCCTTTTCAGATCTGCCATCACCGGAGTCTCCTTGTACTCCCCGCAATAGTGATGGATCAGCCGGCTCCAGAATCCCCACTTTTCCTCTTCTGACGGCCAGTGGGCTCCCATTCCGTGAAGGATGCACTGAAGCCCGTATTTTCGTTTCAGGTCGCCAAAAAGTTCTTCAAACGCCTGATTGTCTGCGAAAAGATGCAGCCCTTCAGTGATAGACAGGCCGTTGCTGGCTCCGATCAGGATAGCGTCAGCTTCTCTGATCTTTTCTGCAATCTCATTGAATTTCATATCTTTATCATTCATGATCTATTCCTCCATCCCCTTTGCCGCGTCCTCCAGCACTTTCCCGATATCTCCACAAATAGCCATGCCTTTATCCTCTATATCCTTTGGCAGGAAAGCATACTTATCGTTTACCGCGATATATCTTGCATCCGGCAGATTCATCGTCAGATTCCAGAACGGCTCCTGAATAAACATAGGAGTCATTCTTCCGACCCCCAGTTCCAGAAAAAGAATCTTTTTCTTTCCATTGTCCATGATGTATTTTGATATTTTTTCATACTCTTCATTATACTTTCTGCCCTGGAGGAAATTGCCGTACCCTCTCACCCACGGAAATGCCTCTGCACCGCAGTGGGGACAGCGCGGGATCAGCTCTGTGGGAATATATGTCCCGTCGCCCATGGCACGAATCATATCATCCACTGGTTTCACCGCATCCCATGTATCGTCACAGCAGCATTTTGAACACTGGAAGAAACGGTGGTCTCCCTGGATCTCACTGACCTTTTCCTCCGGATACAGCTTGACGAACTGTGTGTCCTGATTCGTAGTCAGAATGAAAAATTCTTTTCCTTTGAGCACCGCATCCAGATCCAGATAGGTTTTTCTCACCGGTGCATGAAGAGTCGTATTCAGGAAAGTCGCAAGGTATCCCCAGTATTCTTCCCTCGTTGTAAACGGATGCATCATCCCGTCAAAAGCGCCTTTGAAACCATACTTTTCCGCAAATTTTCCAAAATATTTACGGTAAGACGGAGTATCTCCATAATAGAAATCACCGCCGTCCGCTGCGGACAGACCGGAGGCACCGCCCACTATAACGCACTCTGCCTCTTTCACCTGCCGGACAAGCTCTTCTATCTGTTCTTTATAAGGCAGCGGTTTCTTATCAGATAATTCGTAGGGTGTACCGCCTGATGCATAAACACTGTAATATCTGGAATAATTCATCTGTGTCTGCATGACAAGATCTTCATAAAAACTCATGATATTTACTTCCTCTCCGTTTGTTGTTATTTATATTCTAACATCATTGTCAGTTTACCATTACCTTGTATATCTGTCAATGTGCTGTTATAATATTTTTAACACTAACAGTTTAGCCATCCCGGAGGGAAGGGCTGATTTATGCTTGCATAAAAATCAGCCTGCTCGCCGGGATGAGCTGAGCGCCGGCATATGAGCAAAGAAGCGGCGCAGCCGCAGTAAGCACGCCAGTGCGGTTTTGCGAATGGCGCGGGCTGAACTGTCATTCTCAAGGAGGAAACAAGATGAAGTATTCTACGAAGGTAAGTGACGCCGTCCACATCATGGCCTACATCGCCCTGAGCGGCGGCTGTCCTCTGTCCAGCGGGAAAATCGCGGAGAGCATCCGGACCAATCCCGGTTACGTGCGGCAGATGATGTCCGCCCTTCGAAAATCAGGGCTCCTCTCCAGTGTAAAGGGCCATCCCAGACCTGCACTGACCAGAGAACCGTCTGCGATTACGCTTCTGGACGTATACAAAGCTGTGGAAGGAGAAAAACCACTTCTCCATCTGGATACCCATACAAACCCGGAGTGCGGCGTGGGTGTTAATATTCAGCTGGCGCTTCAGGATTATTTTGATCAGATACAGCAAAAAGCCGAGGAAGAGATGGAGAATATTACATTGCAGGATATATTAGACAATTATCAGGAAAGGATCAGACAATTAAAATGAAAGCATTCGAGAGATTATTAAAATACGCAGCAATCAGAACTCCCAGCGACGAAGAGAGCGGCACCGTGCCCTCCTCCGCCTGCCAGTTTGAGCTGGCACAGCATCTGTACCGGGAGCTTTTTACAATGGGAATCACGGACGTGAAAGTGGACACCCAGTGCTACCTGTACGCTCATATTCCCGCCACACTGGGCTATGAAGACCGGCCGAAACTCGGATTCATCGCACATCTGGACACAGTATCCGACTTCTGTGACCACCGGATCATCCCCGAAATCCACGAAGATTACAACGGCCGGGAACTGCCTCTTGGCACAAGCGGCCGCGTCCTGTCGCCGGATATGTTCCCACACTTAAAGGATCTGAAAGGACGCACCCTGATCACAAGCGACGGAACTACGATCCTCGGCGCAGACGATAAGGCGGGAATCGCCGAGATCATGACCATGGCAGAGCGGATTCTGGATGAAAATATCCCTCACGGTCCCATTTCCATCGCCTTTACTCCGGACGAGGAGATTGGCATGGGTGCCGCTCATTTTGATGTGGAAGAATTCGGCGCCGACTTTGCCTACACACTGGACGGAGACACGGAAGGCGAGATCCAGTATGAAAACTTCAACGCCGCCAAAGCGGAATTCCAGATCAGCGGCGTGAATGTTCATCCGGGCTCTTCCAAAGATATAATGGTAAACGCTTCTCTTGTTGCCATGGAGATTAATTCCATGCTGCCCGATGGGGAGACGCCCCGGGATACAGACGGTTACGAGGGCTTCTACCACCTCATCGACATGAAAGGTGATGTGGGAAATGCAGTACTCCGGTATATCATCCGGGACCATGATGCAGCGAAATTTGAAGAGCGCAAAGAGACACTTCGGAATATAGAGAAAAAGATCAATCAGAAATGGGGCCGCGGCACTGCTGCTCTCACCATAACCGACCAGTACCGCAACATGGCGGAGATCATCTCCGGCTGTATGCATCTCATCGAAAATGCAAAGAAAGCCTGCCGGAATGCGGACGTCACACCGCTGATCCTCCCGATCCGGGGCGGCACAGACGGCGCCCAGTTAAGCTTCAAAGGACTGCCCTGTCCCAACCTGGGAACCGGTGGTCACGGATATCACGGGCCATATGAGCATATCACAGTCGAAGGTATGGACGCAGCGTGTGCGGTTGCACTGGAACTTGTGAAAATATATGCAGAACAGATATCCTTCTGACCGGGCAGTCCGATCTGACTGTTCTGTCTGCTCTTCAGTTCTGTCATTTCAGTACAAAGTGATTTCTGTCAAAGGACAGTATCCCCTCATCCCGCATCCTGCACAGCTCTGCGGACATGGCGCTCCGGTCCACGGAGAGAAAGTCCGCGAGCTGCTGCCGGTTAAAGGGGATATCAAATACCGGGCTTCCGGCTCTCTGGGACTGCTCTGACAGATAAGAGAGAAGCTTTTCCCTTGTCGTTCTTCTGGACATATGCTCCAGCTTCTGGGTTAGCATTTTATTCTTTTGAGCGAGCACAGTAAGCAGATTGCGGATCAGCCGCCCGTGGAACTGACAGGCCGACGGGCACATGGTGAGAATCCGCTTCACATCCAGGAAGAGCACTTTACTCGGTTTTACAGCAACCGCATTATTCATTAATTCATCGCTCCCGAGGCAGGCATACACTTCACCGAATATTTCTCCTTCTGAAATCTCGCTGAGGATACTCAGATTCCCCCAGTAATCTTCTTTCTGGATATGGATACATCCCTCCAGAAGCAGCGCCACACTGTCAATGCGCTCTCCCCTGATGAAGATGTTCTCTCCCTTATGATAACTCCGCGTTACTGCGGATAAACAGTCCAGCATAGATGTAAGTTCATCTTCACTGATTCCCTGAAACAGCTTTGAATTTTTTAGTAGTGATAAATATTTTTTCATAATTGCCTTTCTGTTGTATTTACAACCGTCTTGTTTTAAACATTGTACTATGCTCAGAATACATC
>DYCJ01000118.1 GCA_019418195.1 Clostridiales bacterium
GTCCCCATATCCATTTTTTATCCATTTATTACTATTTATCTTTTTTCACTGTCACCTGCACGCCGCACGCTGTATTTTCAACCTTCATCCCAAGTCCGTGTGTCCGGAAAATGCGGTCTGCCAGATACAGTCCGATCCCCAGGTGTTTTTCCTCTCCGCCGCGGCTTTTATTTCCGGTAAAGAACAGCTCGCATACGCGGGGCAGGTCTTCTTCCGGAATCCGCTCCCCGGTATTGGCGATCACGCACATGTCACGGTCTATATCGATCCGGATCTTTCCCTCCTGCCGGTTGTAACCGACTGCATTTGACAGCAGCTCTGAGAATGCCTTTTCTATAAATCTTCTGTCCCCCGCAATCACAAAATCTTCCCTGCAGAACACACTCAGTTCTATCTGCTTTTCTTCAATCTGTGCGCTGTATGCTGCTGTAAGTTCATCGAGGAGTGCTCTGACAGATATCTGTTCCTTTACAGGTCTGTAATCTTTCGAATCCATTCTGGAGATAAATACCATCTCCTTTACCATATCGTCCATCTGTTCTGTCTGCCCGATGATCTGTTCCAGATAATATTTTCTCTTGGATTCGTTCGTATCCTCCTCCAGATTCTCCGCGAAGCCCCGGATCACCGCCAGCGGAGTCTTCATCTCATGGGCAATTGCGTTGGTAAAGTCTCGCTGCTGACGTTCCATCGCAGCCCTCTTTCTGAATGTGATCTCTACTATATAGAGCACAACCAGTACACAGACAAGAGTCAGCACTCCGCCCCACAGATAGATATTCCCCATGGATGCCGCCGCTGCACGCCACGGATGCTCTACAAGCCGAAGGACGAGTGTATAATCGGGGCTGGAATAATCTTCTGTCAGAAAGAGAGGCGCTGCTTCATCTCCTATTGCTGCTCCGCTGCCCGTTTCATTTTCTGCAGGCGGCACAAAATCTCCATCCGCTCCATAATACTGGTCATCCAGCTTCTCAGGAAAGTTCTGCAGATATTCACTGTTCATCCACTCATGCCGCGCCTCTGTTCCACTCTCTGCCCCCGGAAGATAAACATTGACATTGTCAAATGTCTGTGTATCATTTTCTGCATTATCATTCTTCTCATCATCCGCCATCACATCCGGATTCTCCCACGTCCACACTTCTCGGGATGTTTCCGGACCGTACAGACCATCATCTTTCATCTCATCCGTAGAATAATACTGCCTTGATACATTAACTGCCGCAAGCCTGTCATCCTCTGTCTTTTTTATCTTTATCTCATAGAACGCCCCTTTGTCTCCATCAGCCGCTTTGTGATTCTCCGCCTCATATCCCGCCAGTTTTTCTATTTCTTCATCTGTCAGATAATCCGACATTTTCCAGCTCACTGCACCTTTCCACAAACCCTCTGAATCGTCTGCGAACAGATTGGTACTCTGAGCTTTCAGTCTGCCGTTGACATCATATACTGCGGCAGATATCAGATGATCTTCTGTACTTTGATATGCCGCGTGAAGGCTGAGGCTTATCTGCAGACATTCCACTTCCCAGCCTTTCTCCTCATATGTGCCCTGCTCCTTCCTGTAACGAGCCTCATCCAGCAGATTCTCTGATACCGCTTCACGTACTTCTGCCAGCTGTTCAGCATTATCCGCTTTTCTGTCCAGCTGTTCAAGCCATGTTGCCAGCAGCATACTGAGGAAATACACGGCGGCAAATATGACGATCAGGAATCCCCGCAGCCGCCATCCCGTACAGCCGCCGGATCGCCTTTTCCTCTTCTCTGTCTTAGTTTCCTGTCTCTTCTCTTTCATACCGACACCTCCATCCTGTAACCGGATTTTCTCACGGTACGGATCTGGCACCTGCTGCCCGAAAGGGCTTTTCTCAGTTTTTTGATATGGTTGTCCACGACACGCTCATTTCCGTCGAAGTCATAGCCCCACAGCCGGATCAGAAGCTGGTCTCTTGTGAAAATGCGGTTCGGATTCTCAAGGAAAAGCACAAGCAGTTCATATTCTTTCGGTGCAAGCGGGCATTCTCTCCCGGCGGCTTCCACCTCACGCGTCCGCACATTAACTGTCACGTCCCCGCGCACCAGCATCCCGCTTCCCGCACCGCCTCTGAGCCTGCCTGTCATTGCCATGACTTTCGCATAGAGCACCGGCAGGGAAAAAGGCTTAGTGATATAATCATCCGCCCCCACAGCATAGCCGTTAAGTTCATCTTCCTCCAGCACTCTCGCGGTAATAAAGAACACCGGCGTCTCCGTCATCTCCCGGATCTTCCTGCACACGGAGAATCCGTCACGCCCGGGCAGCATCACATCCAGCAGGATCATCTGATAAGACTTCCTCTCCACTGTTTCCACCGCGCTGTCGCCATCATATGCGACATCCGTCTTCCAGCCTTTTCCGGTAAAATAATCACTCACCGCCTCCGCCAGCAGCCTGTCATCCTCCACGATCAAAATCTTCAGTCCCATATCCGTATCCCCTCTCCGGTATCTTTCTTTGTTTCTGACGCAAGTGTACAGGATGATTATATCCTTTCTGTATCTTATTGACAAAGAAATCTCTCTACTGTACAATGTATGTATCTTATTTGATTCATTATATGTATGAGAGGTGGAAGATATATAATGATAAAGAAAATGGATTATATTTATTCTGATGATAACCAGAAAATATTGATCGAACCCCAGCAGAAAAGCACACGAAAAAATATCATTGATCAATATGTCCGCTACAGAAAAAAAATTGGGATAACTCAGGCAGAACTTGCCAGACGTGCAGGAGTGCCCAGAACAAATATTACACGTTTTGAAAGCGGCTCATATAACCCTTCTCTCGAGATGATGGTTCGTATCGCTGCTGCCTTGGGAAAAAAGCTGCAGATTGAACTTACGGAAAACTAACTCAATCCGGTAATCAGATAAGAAAGACGGATGCGATTTTCGATACGCCCTCTAGTCCATACGAAAGAGGGTGGTGCCCATGAACACAATGGAAGTTTTAACTTTATTGATGGTCATATTTACGGCATTGACTTACATAGATAATCGACATAATAAGAAATAGCATCCCTACCTTGGCAAGTTGGATGCTATCCTTATAGCTTGAAATTTACTGAGGGCATCAGATTTTGTATCTGATTTCCTTTCTTATCCTGATTATACACAGAAGAGCTTGAGAAATCAAGCTCTTCTTTTTTTTGCTTTCATCTCTCGTCAGGCCTGCCCTGTCCCCAGCACTTCTTTCACCATCTCTGCATCAAAGGATACTGATGAAACATGGTTTACCTCGATCTGATACAGGGCATTGGCTGCGATATGCTCTGCCGCCTGCTCCAGATCGCGGATTCCGCTTGTATCTCTGTGCAGCTCGATGACAGCGTCAAGGCCGTCCGGAGTCAGCACGCACTCGTCCTCATGCATACCAATCCGCTTCAGGACTTTCGGGAGCGCATATTTTGAGAAAATGACTTTCTTCTCTTCCGGCGTATAATCCGGAATTTCGATCACCGCAAATCTGGACATGAGCGGCGCGCTGATCTGATCCTTGTCATTTGCAGTAGCAATCGGATAGACGCCCGAAGTTGGGATCATACATTCAATGTAGTTGTCTGTGAAGCCCAGATTGTCCAGCAGAGTCAGCAGGACGTCCGCCGGATTGCCGTTGCCTTTCCCCGCTGCCGCCTTATCAAGCTCGTTGATAATAAACACCAGATTAGATTCCCCCGCCATGGAAAATGCTTCCATGATAATTCCAGGTTTTGCATTTGCATAGATCCTGGAGCTTCCGGTGAGCTGTTCCGGATCATTAATGGAACTCATGTCGAGGGTTGTCCACGGTAGCTTCAGGATACGCGCCACAGCGTAGGCGATCTGGGATTTTCCCGTTCCTGCCGGCCCGATCAGCAGCAGTCCGTAAGCAGGCAGCGTATGAGTCCGGTTGATCTGTATGATCGTCTCGATGATCCTTTGTTTCACCCGCTCCATGCCGTACAGCTCTTCGTCAAGGATCCTGCGGGCCTCCTCGGGATCGATCGCCTCAAAATAATTTCCCTTCCACTGGATATTCATCATGATGGACAGCGCCCGCTGTGCATGGCGGCGCTCCTCTGCTGACACTTCATGCGAACGCGCAACCGCAAGATTTCTCCGCGCCCAGAGGCGGATATGATCCGGCAGCGTCCTGCCCGCACAGTTCATAAAATCCGTAATGCTCTGAATGCTTGTCAGCTTCATGCTGTCGCCAATCTCTTCCTCGTCCTCATCCGGAATCTCCCTGGACGGAGCATCGCTGGCAAGGAGACGCTCGATCATAAACTGCAGAAACCCGTCCTCGGCAGACAGTTTCACTCCGCCCCCAAATGCGATCTCACGGATCTTGTATACGGCGTATCCATCCTCCCGCACTGCTCCGGAAAGCCGCACATTGATATGGTTCTCTCCCAGCCATTTCAACAGACTTACGAAACGGGCATCGATCTGCAGGATATCCGCACTCACCATTCCTTCCTCTCCCTTGAATTCGAAAGCAGTTCTCCGTATGGGATTGGTAAATATTCCGCTGGAATGATGTTTCAGCGCCGCAGCCCTGTTGTCCAGTATCAGGATCGGATTCTCCGCCGAAGCTTCGGACACATTTGAATAAAATACTTTATAAGTACATACAGGATCCTTTGATCCTTCCGGGATGTTGTTAAAATCAAAAACTGGCATAAGATTTACTCCTGTCTTTTTCAAAAAATCTCTTATCAGTTTAGCAT
Source organism: Clostridiales bacterium (assembly GCA_019418195.1). GTDB lineage: Bacteria > Bacillota > Clostridia > Lachnospirales > Lachnospiraceae > Mediterraneibacter. The sequence continues at coordinate 4,758 of DYCJ01000118.1, forward strand.
GAAATCCCGGCAAGTACAATGAAAGAGTTCTTTTACAGCATCTGTTTGTTATGCCGTCTGAGCTGCCCACTCTTTGAGAGCCTCTCTCGAAGGATTCCCGTTTAAGAGCTTTCCTTCTCTGATCACTGCTCCCGGACAGCTTTGCTCCAGATCTTTCGCTGTGTTTCCAAGCCCGCTTCCCCCGGAAGTCGCAAAGAGAACGATCGTCTTACCGGAGAAGTCGTAACTCTCAAGGAACGTTTTGATGATCGCAGGTGCTGTATACCACCAGATCGGAAATCCCACAAAGACCCTGTCATATGCAGCGATGTCTGCATCCTTATCCGCCAGTTCCGGACGGGATGATCTGTCCTTACTCTCAATCGTACTGCGCGAGTTCTTATCCATCCAGTTCAGGTCCGCACTTGTATAGGGCACTGCCGGTCTGATTTCATAGATATCTGCTTCTGCCGCCACAGCCAGATTCTGTGCTACACGCTTCGTCACTCCGCTTGCCGAAAAATATGCAACCAATGTCTTACTCATAATATTCCGCCTCCTGTATCAATAACATCATATGTCATTTGCTCCGGCATCTTCCCTGCCTTTTCCTTTAGTGTAGCACCAGATCTGTCAGCCGGCAAATATTTAGATCGAATGGCTCTCTATGCCCGAAATGTATGGCTTTTTACAGCTGCCACGCCCACCGCCAGGCCAAGGACTGCCGCCAGAAGAAAACCGTATATTTTTATTCTGTCTCCGGTATCCGGAATCAGTCTGTCTACGTCATCCGGGATTGATCCGTCCCCGGAAGGATTTCCGCCTTCATCCTGATCAGAAGAATTTTCTCTGTATATAACCAGATCTGCTTTCTTATATACAAAAGTAACCGTATTGTCTTTCTCCTGTTTGAGTATCATTTTTATCCCCCCGGATCTGCTTTCCAGATATTGGTCAGACGGATATCCGGCATCCGATGCACGCAGCGGACGGATGAAGATGCCGTCACCGGATTTTCCTGTTCCCGCCTCCTCATAAAACGGTTTCTGCTCACCTTCGGATATATGCCGCACGGTGTACGCTGTATCTCCCACAGGATGCCAGCCTGCGTAGAGTGTCATGTCAGTTTCCACCGGGCGGCCGAAATCCCATGTCTGCCGGACATCATTTGCTTCCGGCGCGGCGAACCATCCCAGAAAAATGTATCCCTCCCTTTGAGGATCCTTCGGCATTTCTGCTCTTACTCCATCCTGCACTTTCTGCTCCGGCAGCGTTTCCATGCCTCCATTGGTGTCAAATCTGACAGACCATTCTTCCGGATACCAGCCGGCATATACATTTACATCCTCCGCCGGCATCCTTAATACGGTGAGTGGAGAAGCTGAGTCCGTCAACGCCGGGCTGAGGTACCATCCCGCAAACCGATCTCCCGAGTGTTCTTCTCCCTGCTCCGGCTCATATTCCAGACTGACCTTATCTCGGTACAGCACCTTCTCTGTCCGGTAGACAACATTTTCTCCGCTGTTTCTGCCGTCAATATAATTCAGAGTAAATGTATCCCGCTTCAGATACACAAACAGGTGTGTTCCTACATTCCGGAAGACACATTTTCCGTCCGATTGGATCTGCTCCGCACTGATCGGAATCTGCTCTTTCTGTTCACACTCCTCAACAGAATTTCCGGTCGTATACCACCCGCCCTCGCATGTCAGTCCTTTCGGGTGCAGGACAGTGATCTCCGCGCCGTATACTGACGGATCTTTATCAACCTGTGCGCTTTCCACGCGCACCCTGCGGAATGTTCCGTCCGCAGATTCTTTAAGATAGGTCACGTAAACAGGATACGAGTCGCGCTCCAGCCACGGGTAAGCATCAAACGTATGATTTCCTGCGGCAAGATCCTGAAAATAAAATGAATCCAGATGTCTGCTGACTGCTTCAAACTCGTCCCGTACACCCAGAAACTGCACGTCCTTAAATTGTGTCTTCCCCGTATAGTATGCTTCCATCTCGTCCATGGTCGGAAAATCATCCGGCAGCGGAGCCCCGTATTTCCCGCTTGCCGTATACCAGATATCATCATTTGGCACCAGAGAATCACTTGTCCCAGACTCATGCTCCGCCTCCTCGTGCAGATTGACCGTCCATATCTCTCTGTCATAGTAGAGGTTCAGCACCGCCCTTCCGTCTGCCGTAACCTCAACATCATCACACCGGGCATAATCGAATCCGTAATAATCCTTATAATAATCCGAATCAGGAAACCAGTCCGCCATTTCCCCTGCTCTGTCTATATCTGCCTGCGAAGCTGCGGCCACAGTGCCGGTCTGCGCTGTCCTGACTTCCGTCTCTCCCAGCAGTGTATACCCGTCATCCTCTGCATTTTCCATCCACCGCAGAACGGTATACCGGCTCTCTCCCGGTTCCCACACTGCACTCAGCACATATTCGCCCTCCGGCATAACAGACGGAAGTTCCCTGTCCCAACCGCGGAAGACATATCCCTGCCGGACAGGTTCTTCGATCCTTCCGTGCTCACCGCTTATGTCCTGACCTGCCCATCCGTATATCGGTGCAATGTATGTACCTTCCGTCCGAAATACAATACGGTCATAAAATAATCTCGTATAATAGACTTTCTTTTCCGCCCTGCCGTCCTCAGTGACAAGTACCGTCATGTCCTGTCCATCTTCTTTTCATCTACCAATTTCCTCCTGCTGTTTTTATTGTCTTCCGCATTATAGCATTACAGAAACAGGAAGAATATGTGTAATATTTTCCAGCTCCCGTCCGTTACGATATTCCGTTAACAAGGAGGCCGCAAACACTTCATCTGTATATAATACATAACAAAGG
>DYCJ01000119.1 GCA_019418195.1 Clostridiales bacterium
TGGTAATATGGAACCGGATTTGCTTTTTCTCCGCTCTATTCTGGATCTGTCCAAATGTGTTTTGGATAGTCTTCAGCAGATTTCTCTCATTTTTACGGATCTGGATGATATGTTGTTCCAGACGAGCCATCTTTACGAAGCTGTCTACCAGAAAATGCAGTTTTCTCTCACTTTCCTCCAGAGCCGTTACATACTGCAAACTGATCTCTGCATTACTTTCCTGTTCTCCTTCTCTTGTCTTCGGCTCAGCTATTTCTGCCATATCCTTTAGAAAACCGGTGTAACTTTCAATATTGGTCAGAGGCGTCCGCATCTGGTGTGCGATTTCCGAGATCAGTTTCTGGATTTCATCCCTGCTCTTCTCCGCCTCTTTTCTTCTGCCATCCAGCATCTCCTGTATACGCACAAGCTGATTTTCTATCCGCGCAATCAATAGCTCATCGCCCGGAGCAGTAGTACGGAGCTTGCGGCCTGCCAGAATATCTTCCGTCATCGCCGCCGCTTTCTCCAGCTCTTCCATGCGAAGTTTTCTCTGACGGATATATATGATACTTCCACCTGCTGCAATTCCGATCATGAAAGCAATCCATGCTGCAATATCCATCGTTTTATTCCCCCATTCGGTAGCCCAGGCCGAAAACATTTCTGATATGTGACTGCTCTCGACCCAGCTTTTTCTTCAGCCGGCTGATCGTAACGCTTAATGTATTTTCCTCCACGAACTCTCCGTCAATGCCCCAGATCCGATCCAGAATGTTCTCCTTTGTCAACACCTGATCATGATTAGCCATAAAAAGCTCGAGCAATTGATATTCCTTCGCTGTCAAAGAGATTTCTTCATCGTCAGAAAATACCTGCTTTTTCTCCGGATATAGGGTGATGTCTCCGCAGGTAAGGACAGAGCCCTCTCTATTTCTCTTAAGCACCACTTCGATTCGTTTCAAAAGCACCTTCATGGAAAAGGGCTTTACCACATAATCATCCGCCCCGGTGTCAAAAGCCGCCAGCATATCTTGTTCCTCATCTCTGGCGGTCAGAAAAATCGCCGGTACATCTTTTTCGGCTTTTAGTTCCCGATATAATTTCAATCCATCTCCGTCCGGAAGTCCGATGTCGATCAGGAACAAATCGATGCGGTCAGCAGACAGAGCCAGTGCTTTCTCTCGGGAATGCGCGCAGGTTGTGTCATATCCCTTGTCTGTCAGCATTTTCTTCAGCGCCTGATTTAAAAGGCGGTCATCTTCTATAATTCCTATCATCATAATTTCAAATTCCTCACTCCGGTCACTTATAAGTCTGATTATACTTCTATTAATAAAATAACCACTTTTTTACTCTTCGTTTTGATAAAAAATCGGATAGGGGAAGCTTTCTTCCCCTATCCAATAACCGCGATACCTCGCTCATCTCACGGCATTGCCGCTCGATGACCGTTGCCCGTCGGATGCCCGCTCGTGCAAGCACGGCGGTCGCCCTCCGGGCGTATCGCACATAAAAAAGGCCGGATGCACGTTGCACCCAGCCTGTGTGATATCGCGTTATGATCCCGCCCTTCTAATACAAGAGGGCTCGTCTGATTTACAGATATAACAGATATTGGACGTAGAGTCTATATAGCAAATATTTTTACTTTTACTACTCTTATTGACCGTTTCACAAGTTGTGTATGCTGCTCGCACACCGGTTATAAAGTAACCAACTTATAAAATTTGAGCTTCTAACTCAATCAATAATGCAGCTTGACGCCGCGTAAAATATTTGCATGGAGAACGTTCCAAATATCTGCTTTCCATACATGAGGTATCGTAGCACAGAATCACTGTGATTTCAAGAAATTTCTTTCAGAATCCGCTGCTGTACTCTTCGATCCTTCCCCTCACCCGCTCGGCTTCATCGCCCTCAAGCGGAGTCGGCTGATAGTTATTATATCCGGATTCTGAAGATACAGAACACGGAATGATGTTTGTCACATTATCCTCCACCAGTTCACCGTTCTGCACTGTAAATGTCTGCTGGAAGATCATCGTATCCTTATCCGACGGGTTGCTGTTACCGCCAAAGCAGAAGTTACCGAGACTGTATACAATATTCTTGCCGTTATACACCTCGATACCCTCGAGCACATGCGGGTGATGACCAAGCACAAGGTCAGCGCCGTTGTCGATCGCGGAATGCGCAAGGTTCACTTGATTTTCTGTGGGATAATTTTCTTTTTCAAGTCCCCAGTGGAAGCTTACGATGACAATCTGTGCCCCCTGCTCTTCCACAGCCTTGATATTAGCGATCATCCCCTCTTCACAGCCCATACCGTCCGCCAGCTCATACGTACCAACCAGACCGACCTTCACACCGTTCACATCCATGACAGCAGTCCTGTCATACCCAAAATTCGTGATACCGGCCGCGTCCAGAGCCGCGATCGTATCCGTATAACTCTGGTCGCCGTAATCATGGCTGTGGTTATTGGCAAGGTTTGCCGCTTCCACATCTCCTTCTGTCAGGATTTGCGTGTATTCGGCAGGTCCCTTGAACGCATATGTTTTGTCCTGACGCGCCGTCTCTTCTGTCAGCGTTCCCTCCATATTGACAATCGTCAGATCGTCCGCCTCGAAAATTGATTTCACATTCTGGAAGAAATAGGCAGCACCATTGCTGTCATAGTAAGCGTTCAGGCTTGTACTCGGATCAAAATACTCGTCCGTTCCAAGCGTGCAGTCTCCGGCTGCACTGATCGTGATCGAAACAGGTTCTGTCTCCTGTTCCGCCTGCTGGTCTCCTTCGTTCTGCTGTTCTATGGTCAGGTCAGACGCCTGTCCCTGATTCTTCTCACCGGCATCACTGCCTCCTGCAAAATGTCGCACCAGCGCAGCGATTCCCACTATGATCAATATCAGCAGCAATACCATTCCACATAACAATGCAATGGCTATCCGCCTTCTCCTTTTCAGCCGTTCTCGTTTGCGCCGCATCCTCTCCGCACGGCTTACCGGCCTTCTTCCTCTCTGTTCTTCCCCCTTGTTCATCTCAAGCCACCTCACAAATAATCCGTTTTTCTTACGAAATCCGACCTTTTTCGACAGGTCAGATAAGCTGATTCCATCGTATCACCTGAAATGAACTTTTGCAACTGCCGGCAGCAAGAAACGCCCGGTTTCCCGGACGTTTCTTTTTTGAATTCTTATGCAGTCCTGTTCCGGACTCTGTCAAATTGTATATTCACTCTGAACAGATCTCCGTCCAGATACAGTTCAAATTCTCCACCCTGCATTACTGTAAGACTCTTGGCTATTGACAGACCCAGCCCGCTGCCCTCCGTGCTTCTTGAAATGTCTCCCCGGATAAACCGCTCGGTCAATTCATCAGCCGAGATATTGAGCTGCTGCTCGGATACATTCTTCAACGAAAAATTCACCTTATCTTCTGTAAGAAGAATATCCGCGTAAACCCTCGTGCCCGGCATCGCATATTTCGCCGCATTTCCAAAAACATTCTCCAGAACACGCCACATACGTCTGCCGTCCACATGGATGACCGCCGGCTCTTCCGGAATGTTAAGTACCATAGTCAGATTACGAGCCGCAAATTTCTCCGCCATCTCGCCTTCCGTCTGCTGCACGAGCTCCCGGAGATCCATATCCATACATTCCAGTGTGATATTGCCACTGCTTACTTTTGATGCCTCCACTACATCCTCTGTCAGGGTCTTAAGCCTTTGGGCTTTTGATTCAAGTATATCAAGATAACCCCGTATCTTTTCATCGGCAATGTTGGACCGTTTCAGAATATCTACATAATTGATGATAGATGTCAGCGGTGTCTTAATATCATGGGATACATTTGTGATCAGATCTGTTTTGAGACGTTCATTTCTCATCGCCTCGTCAACAGCCTTATTCAGGCCGCTTCCGATATTATTTATCTTTTCTGCAATATCCCGTTCCTCGCCGCGCAGCCATTTCAGGTCAATGCGATATTCCAGATTGCCGCCCGAAATCTCTTCAATCCCTTTCCGTATCCTGCTCTTGGCGACTGCTCCGCACATCACTATCCATATAACTGCCAGATCTGCCACAAATGCCAGCAGTATAAACGGAGTATCCCTGAACAGGATTGCCAGCCATTGGATGAACATGAACCCCAATACCGCAGCTGCTCCTCGCAAAGTAATCGCCCGGGAACTCCATACCTGTCCGACCCCCGATGTCAATGTATAAATCAGGCTTCCCTTCCAGAGTATCTTTGCCTTGATCCTGCGGACAAGACTCACATATCCGGCAAAAAAGCAAAGGAACGTAAACAGTCCGTAGAAAAACAGTCCCGCCAGATCTGCCATATTGATAGCAGTCGTAAATAATGTCGAATAAACGACCGGTATCGTGTCCGTGCCATAATATTCTACCGCAGCAGACACATCAGAGAAACTTCCAAACGTGGTGCCGGCTGCGATGACAGTGCATGTGACAAACATCCACAGGCCGATCACGAGCGCAGCCGAGATTTCCGTCTTCCAATGGTCAAATACTGTCAGATGGAGTTCTTCGTCCCCCGGCTTTTTCCCTGCAGTTACGGCCAGCCATACAGCTGATACAAGAAAGAGTATACCGCCCGCTGCAAACAGGAACAGTGCCCATCTCAAAAACGGGATATTCTGATTATAGTTTGCACTCCCCTCGTAAAACTGATCCTGTATCGGATATGAGGTGTCTACTGAGACAGCCAGGATATTCTCAGAATCACGGCTGGATTCATAAGACCGTACCATATCCCATTCACCGGATGCAGTCAGATTCATATTTGTCTCAAAATCTTTCAGTCTGGGATTAACGATCATGTATTTTACATCATCTCCGGACTTCATTTCCCTGATATGTGCCCCCGCATCCGCATAGTTTTCATAGTCTTTCTTATTTGTCAATACATGTTTTTTCTCACGGTCAACATAGAGATAAGTAAAATTGGTATTTCCTTCTTCCAGATATTCCCATCCTGACTGATAAACCATATAGTCATCGTATAAACTGCTCAGGGCAAACGTAAGATGATCATAGATTTCTGAAAGATTTCCGTTCAACTCCGGTGTATTGTTCACGATCGAGAGGATATCCCCTCCGCCCGCAGGCGCATACTCCTCTCTGAGGGCCGAACCGAAATTCCAGCAGTCCGCATAAACCTCATTTCCATCGGAATCCATGATCCTCAGGCTGCCATTATAACCTCCTTCTGCATTTTTTTCAGAAAGGTCATTTAAAAATTCTGCCTGCGTATGGTATTCATCATTGAATCTGGCAGTAAGCTGCCCACTTTCAAAAAGCGCAAGGAAATCATCAAAATAATAGTAATGATAACGTCCGTCTTTATCCCGGCACACAATGACATTTTCATCATACAGATCTTCGCCGGATGAATTATACTCCTCACTCCACCGGATCAGGTCTTCCAGCCTGTATACCAGCTTTGTATTCCCTGTATTTCTGATCTGCCCGGAATCAGAGTAGGACATAATATCAATTTCCTTGTCCGGATCATACGCGCCATCCGTCTCCATCACGTCTTTCACCCTGAACATTCCAAAGGTTTCAAACATAGCGCCCTCTACCGCCGAATTGAAATCCGGAGATTCCTCATATGGCTCATTTACCAGGCTCAGGATCTGTGACGGATCGATCGTCCCTGCATATGTGGAAGCTACCCCCAGAGAGGTGACAAATGCTGCACCGCTTATAATGCCGGCCAGGAGGACGATCACTTTCGTCAGGGTCCTTCTATACCATTGCTTCATATATTTTCCTACATTCCTTTCTCAATCTTATAACCGACGCCCCACACCACTTTCAGATACCTGGGATCTTTCGGATTGATCTCGATTTTCTCTCTTATATGACGGATATGTACGGCAACCGTATTATCCGCGCCAATCGCCTCTTCATTCCAGATTGATTCATAAATCTGGCTGATGGAAAATACCCTGCCCTGATTCTTCATGAGCAAAAGCAGAATATTGTATTCGATCGGAGTAAGCTTCACCGGTTCTCCGTCCACCGTCACTTCTTTCAAATCATCATTGATCTTCAGACCGCCGACTTCATATATCGTTTCCCGATCGCCCTGTCCTGAACCGCCAAGCTGGTTGTACCGTCTGAGCTGGGATTTCACTCTTGCCACAAGCTCCAGCGGGCTGAACGGCTTTGTCACATAATCGTCCGCCCCCACATTGAGCCCCAGTATCTTATCTGCATCCTCGGACTTCGCCGAAAGGATGATGATCGGGATACTGTTCTTCTCACGTATCTTAAGCGTCGCGCGTATCCCGTCCAGACGCGGCATCATCACATCGATGATGAGAAGATTGATTTTCTCCTTTTCAAGAATATTGAGCGCCTCGATCCCGTCATACGCTTTCAGAATGTTGTATCCCTCCTGGGACAGATATATCTCGATTGCTTCCACGATTTCTCTGTCATCGTCACACACAAGTATGTTGTACATTATGATCACCCCTTCGTCTCTCTTAAACACTTCGGATCTTCCTCTGGTCGCAGCAACAGCGAACAGATTCCATCTATAGTATACATGATAAAATTGATTTTTTAAGAGGGGAGAATGAAAATCTTATGATTTTATTAATTAACGGAAAATTTGTCAAAGAATCGCGAAATGACACAGACCAATTTCTGACTGATGGCACCTAAAATCCATATAACCCATTAAACAGAAAGATATTTGGCGGGTGTGCCCTTCCCGCATTTCTTTTGACCCAAAAGGTGCGTAGCAGCTCCCCGATCCTAAAGGTCAAAGGAATCTCCTTGTTTTTAGGGAATTGTCTCTGTGGCGATTCGCATTATAAGCCCGCCTGAGGGCTTCTCTTTCAACTTCACTTGTCCATGTTGTCTGGAATCTGCTCACTCCTACGTGATGGATTGGAGCGGCTGAAAGGTATTCTTCAAAATATCCTCTGAAGCGCATATATCTGTGGGGCTGCCGGGGGACGTGCTCCCGCCCGCTCCGAGTCTTGTTGGAGGGGGTGGTAATTATGAGTACATATGAAGAACTCAGCCTGATCGTGAGCATCGCGCTTCTGATTATAGCCATTCTGAATTATACACATAAAAAATAGCCGTCCTGCCCTTGCAAAGCTGACGACTATCTTTTATAGTTTTTGGTTGCGCCGGAGCGGGTGAGGTGCAGTCACCTTCCGGCTGTCTTGTTAACTATATTATAGTCAATATTTCAACATGTGTCAAATAATATCTCCCATTGATCCACGCCCTCCCCGGCAGATGAAAGGAGATAATAAAATGACACTGACAACATGCCCGGGGAAAAATCGCAGGAACGGTACAGGGACCATTGTGAAGCTGTCCGGCAAGAAGAGCAGTTCCCAGTATTGCGCACTGGCTGCATTTAAACACTGTGATCAGCTCCACAATCGAATCATGCCGGATATCTCGGCTCTTGATCTGCAGCAGATTCTCGACAGAGAAGATCTGTCTCACTCCATGCTGGAGCATATCAAGACGCTGTTCAATTAGATGTATCGGTATGCACTGCAGTTTGATATTGTGGCCAAGAAC
>DYCJ01000012.1 GCA_019418195.1 Clostridiales bacterium
ATAATAGGATGAATTTCCATTAACTCCGAATTAAAATCGTGGTAATATATCAGATAGAAGCAGGCTTCCGTCTCTACAGGCGCGGAGCAGACAATAATCGGAAACAGATAATAGAAAGGGGAAGTACAGTATGGGCAGAGGCGGAGGTTCACACGGCGGAGGAGGCCATTCCGGAGGCAGGTCTTTCGGCGGACGTTCAGGCGGCGGTTTCGGCGGCATCCGTGGAGGCGGAAGAGGTCCCGGAGGACCTGGATTTGGAGGGCCGGGATTCGGCGGTCCCGGAGGATGGGGCCCAAGATGGGGCGGCCCCCGCAGAGGATGGGGCGGTCCCATATTTCCAGGAGGCGGTTTCAGATGGGGAGGCCCGGGCGGCTGCTCTACGGTCATACTCCTGGTGGTGGTCATACTCGCGATCGTCAGCGCGATAGCGCCGGACCTTGGTTCTTCCCGGCAGGATATCGAAGTAACTGTATCCCGTACCGAGCGTACTGCTGTCACCGGAACAAATACATACGGCGACTGGTATCTGGATGAACTTGGATATATCGATCATGACACAGACCTGACCGACGGGCTGAAGTACTTCTACTCACAGACCGGCATTCAACCCTATGTGATGCTGCTCGACTATGATGATTCCATATGGATCAACGCTGCAGAAGAATATCTGGCGCAGGTATATGAAGATACATTCTCTGATAACGGGCATCTGATCTTTGCTTATTTTGCATGCGAGAATGATACCGAAGATATGGATGGAATGTTTTATTTCTATTATGGCTCCGCTGCATATTCCATCATGGACGATGAGGCTGAGACGATCTTCTGGAGTTACTTTGATATGAATTACAATAATCTGGATCTGAGTATCGCAGAATTCATCGGCCGGACATTTGAGGAGACTGCCGATAATATAATGCACGTAGGAAACGCAGGGAACAATGCGCTTATAAGAGCAGCGGTCGTCTTTGCCGTAATCTGTGTTGCTGCTATTATAGTGGGGATTGTTGTAGCGAAACGGGCAGGGAAAAAAGATAGAGATTTTTCGGATTCGATGTAAAACAACAGATGGAGTTCTTTTAGCTGGAGGTATTTGGGGGCTGTCGGGAAATAGATAGTCCAAATCAGGGGCAGATGTGACTCGTATGAGTCACATCTGCCCCTGAAATTTATCCTATAAAAAGAGAAAAAGATGGCTAACGACAACCATCTTTCTCCCTGTTCCATGTTATAATGGAACTATGCTAAAACAAGATTATTATAACGACTTTTTTTGAAATTGGGCAACAAAAAATTAACTTCAGTTTCTTCGAATTGGGTTTACCCGATGACGATCCAGTCTATACCCTGAAAAACGTGATGGAGGAATTAGATTTTTCAGGCCTGCTGGCCTGTTATTCAGATAAGGGAAGAACCGGGTTTAACCCAATCATGCTGTATGCGATAGGCAGGAATATCATAAAATACCATCGCTTTTTACATGATGAGATTAAGAAATACGAAGAGAAAAAGGAGCAGAAAACAGCTTAGCCGAAGGAGTGCTCCCCAAAATCCAAACAAGGGGTTTTTGCGCCCTGAAATAAGGGTTACAAAAGGGAAGAGACAATCCACTGGAGAATTAGGGTCTTAAAAAAGCCCGAATTCTCTGGGATTGCCTCTTCCCTGCATGTCAGGGATTAAAAATCGGTATTAACCGACAGCCCCCTGATCAAGGTCCCCGACAGTCCTTTGCCTGTCAGAAGACTTTATCCGTCTTTCTGTATTTCTTATTTCTTCCTTCTCTTTCTCAGTACGACTGCTGCCGCTCCCGCACTGATAAGCAGACACACTGCCCATACAGCCGGATTCGCTGTATCTCCGGTCTGCACAGCTTTATCTTTACTGCCGTCTTTATCTTTGCCGCCTGATGTACCGGAATCTTTTCCATCGTTCTTATCCGGATCAGAGCCGCCCGGCTTCTGATCATCCGGTTTCTCCGGTGTGTCGATCTTTTCATATATAGCTTCGAGGGTTGTATCCTTTTCCGGAATAAATGTGTACGGATTATCGTATGATGTTATCGTATCATTTCCGGCTTCTTTCCAGCCTTTGAAAAGGTAATCCGTTCTCTCCGGAGCTGTCACCGTCACTTCTCCGGCATCATTCATCTCGCTTACCGTGAAAGTAAGGCCTTCGATCTCGGCAACATTAACTTTATACTCCGTAAATCTGGACTCTACATCCATATCACTGGTGATCGGCTGTGTAAAGTCTACTTTATCATCTGTTCCGACAAGATAGAATCCGTCAAAACTGCACCCCGGTTTCTGAGGTTCTTCGATTTGCAGAATACCGCCTTTTTCAACCGTATATTCTTTATCGCCAACTGTCACCGTGTATGTTTCATCCGGTTCCGGATCCTCTCCCGTGAAGTGTGCAGTAAGCGCTGTATTCTCTGTCACAGCAAATGTATATTCTGCATCGTCGGACACTTTCGCGCCTGTAACTGAATCATACCAGCCGGCAAATGTGTAGCCATTTTCTGCCTCTGCTGTTACAGTTACCTCTGTGCCGGCTGCCACTCCGCTTTTGCCTTCTGTTACCGTTCCGCCTTTCTGTGCGTCAACGTATACAGTATAGGACTGTGCCGGGGCATTTGCGATATCGAACTCGGATACAGCTACCCATCCGTCGTCAGATTCTTTTGCTACAAACCATACATACTGAACTTCCTGCTCGTCAAAGTAGAATGTCTTTGTTGTTGCATCGTCAGCGAACTCTGCATCCTCAGCAACCTTGATCCAGTCATCGCCTTCATTTGCCTTGACATACAGATCTGCTTTTGTGACCTGTCCACTGTTCGTTCCGCTTCTCGGTGTGAACTTGAACTGGTTGATCGTGTACTTCTGTCCGAGGTCGATCACGCCGCCGATCTCATCAAATGTTCCCTGCGGTTTCAGCTTGTCTGAAGCGCCCTGCCAGTTAGAGTGCCAGATCGTGCCGGAATTTCCGTCGAATGCATACTCGAAGAGTCCTTCTGTGGAACTATATACGGTCTCACTGTCAACCTCTACCTTTGACCAGCCTTCTTTATTGTAATCTACAGCCGCGCCCTGTTTTACAGTCACGTTGTCGATCACTGCCTCAATGGCATTTGTCGCTGATCCGATTCTCTGGATCGGGAGCAGAAGAGTCGCTCTGGAGATATTCTCTACTCTCACTTCTCCGTCTGTCTGGCGGTTGCGGTATACACCTGATGCCTCATAAGTTGTCCCGTTTACCGTAAGTGTAGTAGTAGTTCCGCTGGTGGAGACTGCAAGATGTACTTTCTCTCCTACCGGAAGTTTGTAATCGAAATAGTAGTCATACAGCTCTCTTCTGAATCCAAGCCTTCCGTCGTCCATGATACGGATATCATGAACATAGTCGTCATTGTTTCCTTCGTTGTCCGCCTCAAACAGGATATCTCCTGCCTGCGCCGGCTTCTCAAGTGTAATGTCAAACTCAAGTGTATTTCCTGTTGCCAGCTTGTCGAGCGGTGTTGTCACATAGCTCTCACCGCCATTCAGCTTGAGGCTTCCGTCCGTGATCTCTGCATTGACCGGATCGGACAGATCTCTGCCGTTATCGGAAGAATCCGTTGTATCGTCAAACTCATATGACATATACTCGCCATGGTCGTCTGCGGACGCCTCATGATACGGATTGCTGTTCGCTGCATCGCCCAGTTTGTCGACCGTTGCTTCCATGTCAGCCCATGTCTGATCTTCTGCCTCGCCCCAGTTCTTGCTTGCCATCGTCGGAACTGCGTCTGCAAAACGGTCGTAGATATCGATCTCTGAGATTCCGTTTGCTCTTGTATCAACGCTGTCATTCCAGATCGCGTAAGTACTTCCCAGCATCTGCTCGGAACCTGCCGGGATCACAGTTCCGTCAAAATTATTCGGTACCCAGTTATTGTACAGGTTCTGTGTATTCAGATAGTCAAAATAGTAACCTGCTGCCGGAACCATATAAAGCTGCCCGTCAATCGTGTTGATCAGTTCAAATCCTTCGTTGTACATATTGGTCGGATTTGCCCAGCCCGTGTTCCATACGTTCATCTGAACGCCTTCGCTGCGTACATCCGCATCTCCCGGCATTGAGGAGAGGCTTCCCCACAGACGGACAGTGTATCCCTTGCTCTGAACATACTCGATCAGATCGTCAGAGAACATTCTGAAACGGTTTTTCTCTCCGTAATACTCATCAGTTCCGATATGCACCGTCATGCTCTGGTCAAACATATCCTCTGTCAGGTATTCATCCCAGATACTCTTAACAAACGCAAGACTTTCGTCGTATTTTTCCGGTGAAAGGTCGAACTGCTCGCCGGCTCTGTTTTCCGCTCCGGATATAATGTTCTGAAGCATCAGGTCAGGACGGACCTTTGTAAATGCTCCGGAATGTCCCGGTGTATCGAACTCAGGAGTAATGTTCACTCCCATGCTCCGGCTGTCCAGGATAAAGTCACGGAAATCTGCCTTTGTATAATACAGGTCCTTATTTGTCAGGTCTGCCTGATTGAGACCGTCATTGCCGCCCTCTGATACATCTGATTCCAGGCGGAAACCGGTGTACGCCAGTTCTCTCGCCTCTTCTGCGGAATCATAATCCTCATAGAAGATCAGGTTGTCATTCAGATGAATATGGAATTCGTTCATCTTATAGTATGCCATCTCTCTGGAAATGTCCTGAAGAGTCTCCATAGATACAGGTTTGCGGGCCACATCAAGCATGAAACCGCGGACTTCATACTTCGGATAATCCTTTGTAATACCATAAGGCATTGTCCCGTCGTTCAGCTCTGTGATCTGAAGGATGGAGCGTGTAGCCCAGTAAGCACCTGTTGCATTCTCTGCGCTGACTGTCACATACTCCCCGATGTCCATGATATATCCTTCTTCACCGAGTCCGTTTGTCTCATCGCTGATGAAATAAATATCGCCTGCCTGAGGAGCATCTCCTGTCTCTACTGTCATGGATTTTCCCATTTCTGCTTCGTAGTCCTCTGCAAGAGCCTGGGCAGCATCCATGAATCCGGAAGCGCCCGCAGATACAAGGATCCTGCTGCCTGCTTTAAAGCTGCCTTCCGCATCCTTGCCGTACCACTCAGCCAGCTCAGGGATCACCGTCGGTTTCGCATTTACGCCTTCGCTGTCATATTTGCCCGGGATCACTACTGTGTGCTCCACACTTCCTTCTGCAGACTCATCGCCTTTTGTGACCTTATAAATACCTTTTACGGTCTTTTCTGTAAGAGGCGTATAAATCGTGCCGTCCTTTCCTACGACTTCTTCATAATCTGCAAGAAATTCTACTGTAAATCCTTCCGGAACTTCCGGGAGAACAAGTGCCGTGCCGTCTTCGTTGACAGCAGGTACGCCAAGAAGATCCGCAACCTCTTTTGGTGTCGCGTCTTCGCTTATCTGAGCCGGTTCTACCGCATAGCTCTCAAACTCTGCCACAGAAACATTCGGCCAGTCATGACTTCCGCCGTTGTAGCCGTCTACAGTCAGGCGGATCTTCTTCGCCCATACAGGCGCATCCAGTGAGATCACCTCATTCGTTGCAGTGATCGGCTCCGTCTTCGCATAGACTTCTGTAAACTCTGCGTCATCGCTCTCAGCTACTTCAATCTTATAGCTCTCGATGTTCAGTCTCTCCCAGATAATGCGGAAGAACTGGACTCTCTGAGACGCCGGCAGCGTAACAGTCAGTGTGCGTGCCACCTCTTCATTAGAAGGATTCGTCGCCCAGCGGGTCGTCTGGTCCCCGTCGATCGCCATTGAAGCTGCCTGTGTGTCTCCTTCAGTCGGTTCATAATCACTTGCATCCGCCGTTCCTTCCAGATTGTAATTTTCTTCTGTCAGAAGCTCGTTCGGAATCTCATTCTCATAAACCTGGAATTCATACACGGATACCGACTGCCAATTATTGTCTCCTCCGGTATAGCCGTCTACATACAGTCGGACATACTGTGCAGTTACCGGCTTGGCAAGATGGATATTCTCATCAATACCTGAGATTTCGTTATCACCGGCCTTGTCATATACAGTTGTCCATGCACTGTCATCCTCTGCGCCAGTATCAGAAACCTGAATCTTATAGTCCGTAATATTGTTTCTCTCCCATGCGATAACAAATGACTGGAAGGATTTTGATTCTCCCAGATCAACTGTCAGAATCTTCGGTGCCTGTTCAGCACTTGTATTTGTCGCCCAGCGTGACTGAGGTTTCGGAGCGTCTCTGTTGACGATGCCGTCGATCGCTTTGTCCGCCGTATAATCGCTTGTCTCGGAATCATTTGCTGTCGCTGTTGCATCGAGCGCCAGATTCACCGGCTCTTCTCCCGCCGCCTGTACAGTCAGCGGGGAGAGCGGGGCTGCAAGGGTTACCGCCATTGCAGCCGAGAGAACACAGGCACTCAGTTTCTGAAAATTTTTCCTGCTTTTTCTCATTTTTCCCTCCCTGTTTTACTTCCTTTTCTTTCTGATGATGATCACCGCCACAACTGCTGCCACACAGATAAGCAGTACGATGACAACGGGAAGTATATTCGTGTCATCACCGGTCTGGACTGCCTGATCATTTTTGCCGTTCTCTCCCGGTTTATCAGCCTTATCCTGCCCGCTGTCTGCCTGTCCTGTTCCGCTTCCGCCGGCAGCCTTCAAACCAAGCTCTGCTTTCTCGAAGTCTTCCTTAAGCCGTGCGAATTCTTCTGCACTCAGATCAGACGGATCAATATTCATCAGTGCTTCATAGGCTTCTTTGTATGCCTTATAGGATTCATCCGTGTAGCCGTCCCCCGGTTTCAGGGTAATACTGTCACGGTAGTCCTCCACGCCTTCAGCACGCGGTACAAGGGACCGGATCGCATGATCAATCGCCTCTGCTGCCGCCGCTATATCTTCTCTGCTTCCTGACTTCAGAAGAGTCTCCGTCTGTCCGAGCAGATCTACAAGTACTTTATAGGATGATACGGTATACAGATCTTTGTCCACATTCTCCGCTGCAGCAATCTGTGCCCTCAGCGCTGTCACATTGACAAGTTCATTTACAGCCGTCCGAATCTTTTCGATATAGCTGTCGTCCCTGCTCTCATCCTCATTCTGCTTTGCCTCTGCTACAATATCTGCAAGGGCATCATAAGAGTCTGCCGTATACTTCTCTTCAGCACCTTCTGCATTCAGAATCGCTTCCGCCTCCGCGATCACTTCATCCAGTGTCACATCCGGTTTCGGATCAAGCGCAGCAAGCTTTTCACTGATTTCTGTAATAGCCGCTGTGACAGCATCTTCTGTTCCGTTCTCAAGCAGTGCCTTTCCCTTTTCTACCGCTGATACCAGCGCCTGATAGCTTTCTTCGGTATACAGAGAACCGTCCACCTTATCTGCTTCATCGATCATAGATTTCAGACCCGTCACATCAACCAGTCCGTCTACCGCCGCAGAGAATGCCGTTCTTGCCTCGATGAATCTCTCCGGATTCACACGCTCGCCCTCTCCTGTCTCTGCTGCTTTGTCCTGGGCTGCAAGTGTATCGATCGTATTCTTTGCATCTGTCAATGCTGCATAGCTTACCGTTGTGTAATTATCTGATTTGAAGTCTCCGTATTTGAGTATCTCAAGCTCTGCCAGCTCTCTGTTTCTTGTAGAATACTCAAGTGCTGCCTGTGCGCTTTCCACATTTGCCTTCAGCGCGTCAGCATCCTCCTGAGACAGATTGTCCGCATTTTCAAGCGCCGCTGCGAGTTTATTTACCGCGGATTCATAAGCATTGTAAGTAACAGTTGAATACACCGTATTCTCATTGTTTACTTTTCCGTCCACAAGTGCCTGAAGCTCTTCTATATTTGAAGCTTTCATCTCAGCACTGTTGTATGCTGACTGCAGCGAACCAAGTGCCGAATCAACAACTGTCTGGCTGGCATTTTTGTTATCATAGATCTCATTCGCCACATCCCATGCAGCCTGATATCTTTCTTTGCTGTCTGTCGTCCATGCATCATCCGCCGACTGCTTCAGAGCCTCTTCGAGCGCTGTCTTATCGACTTCCCCGCCGCGTTCTGCAGATGTTCCGATCTCCGCGATCTCCGGAATCTTATCTGTCCATGTCACAGTGATACTCTCCAGAGTCTTTCCTTCCGGAATGAGGAATTCATTGATCGCCTGAGTTAATTTCCCGAGGCTTTCCTTCTGGTCTTCGCCGATATACCTGGCGGTGACCTCAGCGCCGGACATCTCTCCGAGCTGGATCAGACGGATGGATGCAGCGCCCTCCGGTTCGGAAAGCCGGTAGGTAAAGGAACTGTCCTCTGCCGAAGACTTATAAGTCGTGCTGTAATCTCCGTCAAGCATATTAGACGGGATCTTTCCTTCTTCCTCCACATCTTCAGAGATGATATCCCTGTTTCCTTCTGTAGAAATATATGCTCCTCCGTTGATCTGGATCTCGCTGAAGCCGGCCCATCTGTGGGAATATGTCTCCACCGGCGTTACTCTGATATATCTTCCGTCCACGTCAAGATCTGGTGCCTCTGCATACATATAGCCCGGATTCATATCATCATGTGTCAGAGTGATACCCTGCATGTCTTTTGCAGTTGTACCATCCCATACATTTTCTGTCGTCTGTCCGACGTGAAGGACTTTCGTCCACTCCCTGCCGTCAACTGATACTTCAAAGTCAGAATTTCTCAGGTAGTTGAGCTGTGTCTCGATGATGTAGTAACGCAGGGATGAGATGTGGATCACCTGACCAAGGTCAAATATGATATGTTTTCCTGCTTCCTGAGCTCCGTTGATCATGCCGAGAGTGCTCAGATCTCCGTCGAATACCTTTCCGACTGTGCCATCTGTACGCATATCACCTGATGCCTGAGCCATCGCGAAATCGCTTTCCACAGACTTCTCGCTGATAAATTCATACCTGACATCAAACTGTGTCAGATTCAGTTCTGTACCGTCTGCTGTGCTGAGGATACGGATGTATCTTGCATCTGCCGTCTCTTCTCCTGTATATTTCTCCCATTCGACCGCATTCATGGATGTTTCAAGAACTGTATTTTCCGGCAGTTCAGATGCTGCAACACCTGTCACGGCCTTAATATGATCCAGTTTCACACCGATATACTGGTCTTTATTCAGTGTCACCGTACCGGATGAAAGAGAAACGATTCCGGCGTCCGCGACTGCCGTGATATCAGTGTCCACATTCGTGTAGACGTATTCTGATGTTCCCTGGGTCTGCTGCTCTTCCACAGTGAATTCGGAGAACTTGCCCCAGCTTCCCTGCTGTGTCAGATTCCTGATACGGATATACTGCGCGCTCGTACCTGCAAGGTCGATATCCAGTGTGTCCTTTCCGGCAGCCGCTCCGGTATAATTTTCATATCCTTTTACCGGAGTCCAGCTCTCACCGTCAACTGACGTTTCGATCGTATAGTTCATCAGCTTATCGCCGCCGTCATGACCTACTACGATATGTGCGCTCTCAAGGTTTGCTACTCTGCCGAAATCATATCCGAGATAATCATTCACCAGGAAGTCATCACCTGTGCTGTTTCCGTTTCCGTCCGGATCATACCATACATATGAATCGTCATTGCCGTCATAGAGATTTGCCTCAGCCCCCTGATATACGGTCCATCTGTCAGTACGGATCACATTGTACTGAATTGGTGCCACGGTTCCGCTCTCCGGCGCCAGGATCTCGATCTCAGAGATCCTTACCCATCCGGCGGTATCCGCCTGATTCAGGATCCGCACTGCCTTTACATCTGCGATGCTTCCGAACTCAACCGTCTGATCGGATGCATTTGTAAGGTTTCCGGCTTTCACCCACTCGTCTGATCCGTCAAGCTGGTATTCCACATCTGCATTGGCAAATACATCTGCCGCTGCAGAAACACCCTGAACAAGTCTGAAAGATCCTACTGTCTTTGGTTCGTCGAATGTAACGGTAAGTGTTGAACCTTTTGCGATGATCTCACGGTTCGGATTCTCATAAGGACCTTTCGCGAGCTGAACTTCTGTACTGTCACTTCCATCAAAGTAATGTGTCTCTCCGGCACTGTTGCGTACCGACATACCGCTGTATGTAACTGTTCCGGTATATCTCTCCTGCTCTTCCGGCTGCTGCGCTGAATTTTTATTGATCTGTATCTCATGTACATTCAGGTAAGCATCCAGCTGGTTATCCGCAGTTGCCACCAGCCTGATTCCCATAGCCTGGAAATCCTCCGGAAGATTTTCCTCATTGATCTTGACCTCCAGATATTGTCCCTGAGCGCCTGTGAATGCATTATCCATTCCGGTCAGTTCAATGTCCTGCCATTCCCTGCCATCTATTGTATACTGAAGTTTTGACGCCTCAAAATGGTTCTTCCCGTTTCCGAGAAGGAAACGGATATCGCTGATATTTATCACCCTGTTGTATTGAACTCCCACATAATCGCCGGTATAAATCCATACCGGATCGCGGTAGCTCGCCATTGTACTGTCATCACCGTCAAATACGCTGTCTGTACTTCCATTTGGTTTATCTGCCCTGTTCGTGATAAAGGACTGGATGACTGCATCAGGATTCATCGCCGTCTCCGCATACTTGGAAACATAATCCGCTGCCGCCTCAATAAACGGCACAATATGCTGGACTCCGGCCTCTGCGTACTCATAATGATCAAGATACCAGAGCGCATGGGTCTTCGACCTGTCAAACGCAGTCTTGCCTTCTGTGTTATACTGAAGGATCGCTGTCGTGTCATTGCTGATCACTGCCTTAACGCCATTCAGATATGCAATCGCTGCATCTGTCGTGTCGTCCCAGCAGTCCAGCCAGTAAATAATCTGGTCTTTTACATTCGTATCTCCTGCCTGCGCCTCGTAAGTATCGGCAGCATCCTGCAGGATTTCAAATTCTGCGATCAATGCATCTGCATCTTCTGCTGTTACTGTATTTGCATTAAGCTTTTCCTTAAACTCTGTCAGTTTCGGCGCCAGCTCCACGGATTCCTGAAGTGCAGTTACTCTGCCGTCCATGTTCTGGTTGATCATATGCTTGGAAAGTTCTCTTAAAGCATTGGATGCATCCGTCTCAATTGCGGAATTGTGATCTACATATTTAAATGAATCACTCCATGCCTGGTCTGCTTCTTCTGCACTCTCCCAGATGTTCCATGAATAGCACGCATTTCCGAATATAGCTACCTTGCTCGGCTCAGACTGCTGCATCGGATTAAGCACGATTCCCTGGATCTTATTCGGGTCTACGCCCGGATGAAGGAATGTGCTGTATCCTCCCATGATCAGATGATTCTTGGAGTTATCCGTACACGGCCAGTTCACCCACATATAAGGTCCGCGACCTGTATTATTGGTAAATGTCGTTGTAAAGCTGTCGCTTACCTCGCCCCAGATTCTTCCGCCGGTCATTACGATCTGTACGTTCTCCGGAAAGTCCTGATAGTAAGACTCCCCATTGTACATATACTCTACTGTACAGAACGGGAGCGTCTGCTTCAGATCCGGATACTGCTCGCCCATCCTGGCCAGCCAGTCCGTCATATCGTTCAGGAATCGGATATAGTTCTCACTTCCGACATTTGCCGCGTCGTCCGCAAGAATAGCCACCTGTCTGACGCCCGCTGCAATGACCTGCTCGAATTTTGCCTGTACGATCGCCAGATCTTCCTGATAGTGTTCGTCCGTATCAAATCTGACCGGGCTGTTCATAAATGTGTGAAGCGCATATACAAATCGGCACTTCGATGCATTTCCCGCATCAGCGAGAGGCTTGATCAAAGTCTCGATCTCCTCGTCCGTATAAAGCTCTCTCCAGCCGGAGTTATGCTTCGGATCATTCTTCGGTGCATAGAAATAAGAATTCAGCTTATAGTATCCGCCCCATTTCATAAGGTTGATACGATCCTGCGTCGACCACGGATTTCCGTAGTACCCTTCGATAAATCCGCGGCTGGCAACATCTGCCCAGTCCTCGATATGGAAATTACGGATCGTGTAGCTGTCCATCTGTTTGATAATGTGATACAGAGTGGTCAGTCCATAGAAACTGGCATCTGTATCTGCACCCAATACCGTAATGATGTTGTCACTGCTGTCCAGCACATAGGAATCCAGCTTCTCGAAAAGTCCGTCCGTAGATACCGTAATGTTCTCCTCTGCATATGTATCCGCGTACTCTCCGGAACCGTTGATTCCGACGAGGATGTTTGTCATGCCGTCCACAACCTCTTCCGACTCCGTGACATTAACGTCGCTCTTAAATTCAAGCGTCTCCGTCAGCCGGTTCTTTGTCGCATCATCAATCCCGCTCTCGAAGACAACATTAACATCAGAAATAATATAATTTCCATCCTGATATTCTATAACATGCGGATTCGGATAGATCTCATAATCCGCCTCTGCTGCCTCCGTCTGCATCGACGGAATTGCGCTTCCCGTCAGCACCATGGCCGCAGCCATAAATGCCGCCGTAAATCTTCGGACATTCCTGCTGCCCGATTTTTTATTTGTTATCTTTTTCACTCTTTTCCTCCTCTGAGAACCATGAGCCACAGACACTTTAATGTCCATAAGGTGGAGACTGCCCCCCGGCAGCCCCCACCCTGCTTTTATCTTTCTGCCGGGCTTAAGCCCCGGCTCAAACTTCTGTGTGTCTGCTTATTTCATGTTTCTCTTTCTGATGATGATAACAGCGCCGCCTGCCGCTGCTGCTGCCACGAGAGCAAATACCCAGATCGCAACATTTGTATCATCGCCAGTCTGTACGGCTTTTACCGTATCCTTTCCGGAATCTTTTCCGGACTGCGGTTTATCATTGCCTGCCGAAGGCTTGTCTGAACCGCTGCCTGTACCCGGTTTGTCTGTACCTGTTCCAGGTTTGTCCTCACCGTCTCCTGTTCCCGGATCCGGTGTATCGTTGTTTTTCTCTACAAGAAGTGTCTTTGCATCTGCAAGAGCTTTCACTGCTGCCTCGATTTCTTCTGCAGTCGCTTTTTCCTCATTAAGCACCGCCTTTGCTGCATCTACAGCTTTCTGGTACTCTGCAAGTGACTCTTCTGTGTACTTATCTGTCTGTGCCAGGATTTCAGCCGCCTCTTTGAGTTCCGCTTCAAGTGCGCTCTTATCCGGTGTTACCGGCTCTGTGCTTTCTTCCTTGAATGTAGCCCGTATCGTAATGTCGGCAGTAACCTTCATTTTAAATTCATAGGAGGATCTGCCTGCTGCATCTGTGTATGATGTATCAGCAGCAGTCAGCGCATCGATCACATACCCTTCGTTTGCGTCCACTGTAACTGTAATTTCATTGCCTTCCTCAACATACCCTTCCTGATCTGTACCGCTGACAGTAACGTTTCCATTCGTTCCTGAATCTACTGTCACTTTGTGCTTTTCAGATACAGGTATCTCGACAAGCGCGTTGATTGCATTTGTCAGCAGTTTAACCTGATCGTCAACTGCTTCCTGATCAGCAGCAGCATCATTAAACACTTTTTCAGCCTCACTGATTGCGTTTTTGAGTGCTGCAATAGATTCTTCTGTGTAAGTCTCTGTCTTTTCTGCTTCGCTCTTTGCTTCTGCAATCTTTGATTCAAGAATTGATTTGTCAACCTCTGCCGCGCCGGTTTCTTCCTTCAGCACGATATCAAACTTATCAAGCTGAGGGGATTTCTTATCCGGTCCTGTAAAGATCAGCGTTCCTGCTCCTGCCTGCGTAACCACGACATCAAAAGTAACTTCGTGTGTAGCTCCTGCACCATCATTGGCTCCCGCTGTGCTGGTGCCATCCGTAATTTTTCCGTCCGCCTCTGACCAGCTCAGAGCGTTGTTCGGATCGCCGCTTCTGTAATATGCTGTAAAGCTGTATGTACCTGCTTTCTCAGCATAATACGGAATACTGATCGTATCCTGCTGATTCAGGCAGTTGACGTATTTTCCATTGCTTGCCCATGATGCATCTGCTACCTGTAATGCCCACTGTCCGTCTGATGCAAGCTTCACATCATTCAAAATTGAATACTCTGCTTCAAGTGTTGCCGGGCTTCCGTTTACATCTGCCGGGAAGTAGAATCGATTCGCTTCTGTATAATTTGCGAACTCAAAGACCGCCTCGATCGTTGCGTCAGCAGACACATTCTCAAATGTATATGTATCTACCGCGCCAACAGACTCATCGTTTACTTTAACATCCGCAATCTTGTAGCCATCATTTGGTGTGATCGTATAAGTCTTGCTCTCTCCTTCTGTTACTGTCGAGGCACCGGAATCACTGATTGTCCCATTCTCGCCTGCCGCTGCAGTAATCGTAAACTGTCCGAGAGCCACTTCTTTCGGTACAATCTCGAACTTATCAAGCTGAGGTGACTTCTTATCCGGGCCGGTAAAGATCAGTGTTCCTGCTCCCGCTTCCGTGACTACAATATCAAAGGAAACCTCGTGAGTAGCTCCTGCACTGTCACTTGCTCCGGCTGACACTGTCCCTGCTGTAATTTTCCCTCCAGTCTCTGACCAGCTTAACGCATTGTTCGGATCACCGCTTCTGTAATATGCCGTAAAGGTGTATGTACCTGCTTTCTCAGCATAATACGGAATACTGACTGTATCCTGCTGGTTCAGGCAGTTGACGTATTTTCCGTTGCTTGCCCATGATGCATCTGCTATCTGCAGCGCCCACTTTCCGTCTGACGCAAGTGGCTCATCCTTAAGCTCGGCAAATTCTGCTTCGAGTGTGGAAGAGCTGCCCTGTTTCCACGGTAATACAAACGGATCTTCCTCTGTATATTTTTCTCTTGCGGTCAGACCTTCTTTTGCCGCATTAATCGCACTGATCGCTTCTGTAATCTCATCTACTGTTGCATCCTGCTTTTCAAGAACTGCTGCACCGGCAGTGATAGCTGCTGTATATGCGTCCCAGCCTGCTGTATACCACTCCGGCTCTGCCGCTGTTCCTTCCTCTACAAGTGTCTGAAGAGTCTCTATAGAAGAGCTTTCTGTGTCAAGGATAGTGACTGTAGCCTTGTCATTGAAACCTACAATCAGGTTCTCTGTCAGCGCTGTAAGCTCAATACTGAACTCCCTGTCACCTGTTGTATTTGTATTTCTTCTAGTCTCAACCGGTGCTGTCGCCTCTGTCTGTCCATCGGCAAATTTTACTGTCGTGATCAGCTCTGTATTAAAATCATCCTGAATCGCACTTCCCGGATTCGGAGCCACCTGGACGCTGACCTCTCCTTCGCTTCCTCCGACGCGGACCAGCTTGACATCCATGTGTGTGTCTTCATTCATCGTATAAGAATCCGTTTCCAGACCTACCATACCCTTGCCGCCATTATTAATAACATATGCGGACTCGATACCGATTGCTTTAGTTTTAACTTCCAGCCTCAGGGTATGCTCGCTATCTTCCAGATCTCCTGATTCGAAGATCAGCTGACCCAGTGCTCTGGACGAGGCACTTGTATCAATTGTTTCAACAAGTTGATCATCAATGTATACGTCGGCTGTTCCATGGTTCGGGTCTTTTGTTCCAAGCAGGTATACCTTTGTTCCTTCAAATGTCAGTGTGAAAGAAGCCCCGGCATTTGCCCACTTGTTTGTTCCGCCGATAAAATTCGGACCGCTCTCATCTGTCCATCCATTGGAGAATTGGAAACTGTCGGTGTTTGAAATGTCAATCACGTCCATTCCGTCCGGAGCCGCTCCTGTAAGCTCAAAGCCGTCACTTGCCTTATAGACTCCTACCTCGCTGATCATCGGTACTTTGCCCTCTGTTGTGGAAACTGTGATTCTCACCTGATCGCCTTTCACCGCGCCGGTTCTGCACAGTCTCTTCGCACCGATCGTCTCACCGCTGTCCATAACATTCCACTCGCCGCTGGCATTTCTGTATTCAATCTTATACTCATTGATCCGCTGTCCATTCTGGATCGCTTCTTCAACCGATACAACATCAAATGTCTTTACTCCGCCAAGATCAACTAAAAGGGTTCCTTTATTGGTTCCATCCTCTGTCGTCCAATAAGTCTTGTCATCGCCATCCACTGTATTTCCCGGTTTGAATGCGGTATCATTGCCGCGTACATTATCCGCCTTAACGGACGCACTCTCGGCTGCTGCCAGATTATCATCAAATGTCTCTTTAATATTTTCACCAAATTCCGCAACTCTGTCTAGAATGGCTTTGTCAACAGTACCTTCATTATTCGGCGGGATATTCAAAAGAAGTGTAGCATTATTTCCTACAGACCCAAAATACATAGAGCCCAGATCCGTAATGCTTTTCGGCGTATTCTTTGTTGTACCCCAGAACCATCCGGATGTGATACGGGCATCCGCCTCCGGTACTGTCCACTGATTTCCATCCTCATACCCGATGGTATATCCGCCTTTTGAATTACTGTCGATCGTATTCTTTTCATAGTTAACCGTTGATTTGGACCATGTATTCTTGTCCGCAT
The DNA here is from genome assembly GCA_019418195.1 of Clostridiales bacterium. GTDB lineage: Bacteria > Bacillota > Clostridia > Lachnospirales > Lachnospiraceae > Mediterraneibacter. The sequence continues at coordinate 16,499 of DYCJ01000012.1, forward strand.
AGCCGTTCTCGTTTCCGATCCAGCGCACGGTCGTATATGCCTGTGCGCCGAACAGCATACAATCGGAATCATACTTGCCAGACGCCTTACCTTCATATTTCTGGATCGTAGCGAACCATCTCTCGAAATCATATTCCTGTGCATTGGCGCCGCTTCCTTTCGCGCCGTCCATCCATACTTCTACGAAATGACCATCATTGCCGTATCTGTCATCGCCCAGGATCTCCTCGAGCTGATTATTGTAGTAATCGTTGTAGTCCAGGACATCCTCATCAGCAGATACCGGATTACGGTTTTCATCATAATATCCGTAGCTCGGATCATGGATATCCCACGGGGACAGATAAAGCCCCATATCGATATCATAATCTGTGCAGGCTGCGGATATCTCTTCAAGGATATCTCTCCTCCCTGTCTCTGCATCTCCCGGATAGTTTGTTGCTGCATCTACATCATATTTTGTATAATCACTTGCCCATATACAGAATCCGTCATGATGCTTTGCTGTCACGATAAGTTTTTTGAATCCTGCGTCTTTGATTGACTTTACTAATGTGTCCGCGTCAAAGTCTTTCGTAAGCTTGAAAATCTCATTGGGGGTTTTATCCCCGTAATGTTCCCCCCACTCAATCTCATTAAATGTATTCGGACCAAAGTGGCAGAATGCCGCAAGTTCTTCCTTCTGATAATTATACTGATTCTCCCTCGGCAGTACATCATCGGCTTTCGGCTCCGCTGTGGACTTATCTTTAAGCTGGTCATCGCTGATCCACTCCGGCTCCGCTGCTTTTGCCGGTATTGTCATGCCATAGAAAGTCGATGCCGTCATTGCTGTCGCCATCAGCAGTGCTAATGCTCTTGCTGTTCTCTTTTTCACGTAATTTTCCCTTTCTTATAATCTATATTTGCTGGTTACTTATTGATCGGCAGGGCAGAGGCCTTTTTGCAAACACCTCTGTCCATACCTCGAATCAAGAAATACTATTTCCTTGATTTTCTCTTTGTTATAGTTACTGCGGCGGCTGCTCCTGCAATAACCGTTGCAGCTGCCCACGGTGCTGCATTTGTTGTATCGCCTGTCTGTACAGCTTTGTTGTCATTTTGTGTTCCGGACTGTCCTCCATTTCCGGAGCCGTTATCTGCGTTTCCATCTCCGGATCCGTCACCGGTATTTTCGCCCGGTGTCCCAGGAGCTCCCGGTTCCGGATCAGGATTTCCTGGTTCCGGATCAGTGCCCGGATCCTTCCCGTTCACGATGACATCGAAGGTAACTGTATATGTTTGATATGTAACAGCCACTTCTTTGATATCTGTTGTCAGCGCTGTACCAAGATCCGGTTTAAAATCGAACCAGTCTGCTGTCCCGGCGTTGTAGCCGATCGTTCCGTCTGAGCCGTCTGAATATATTACGCGAAGTACAAGTCCTGTCGGATCCAGCGTCTCGCCTTCTGTATATTCTGTCTTATCCGGACCTGCTGCCACTTCCACGGAAGTAATCGTAACCATTGCCGGCTGAACGTTGATATTGAAAGTTGCGGCCTTGCCCGCATACTCTACAGTAACCTCTGTATCGCCTGTTGTAAGCTGCTGATCCAGAGCCGGCGTGAATGTAAAGTCTGCTGCCGTCTCCTCGGAATATACTGCTGTCGCTGTCGATCCGTCGCTGTATTTCAGCTCAAGTACAAGACCTGCCGGGTCAAGTGTTTCACCCTCTGCGTAATTTTTCCTGCATGGTTCTATTACAGCAATTTCTTCAAGAGTCGGTTCTGCCGGTTCCTCTGCCACTTTGATCTCAAACTCAGCAGAAACGCTTCCGGAATATCCGTACTGTCCGACACCTGTCACAATTACGGTCGCTGTTCCTTCTGCCGTGTTGTTCTCGTAGGTCACGAGGTAATCCACGCCGTATCTGAGCTCTTTACCGTCGAGTGTAACTGTGATCTCATCATGTGTCAGAGTTACCGGATGTTCTGCATCTGCGACAGCTGCTTCCTTCACTTCAGGAACTGTCACTTCTGCACTGCTGATGTCTGTTTTCTGTTCTGCCTTTCTTAAGCGAATCTCAGCCGCACTCATGAATCTGTCATTTCCGGAATCTCCAAATGTATGAAGACCTGTGAGCCGGACATATTTTGCTGCTGTCGGCTGGTCAAATACTGCCAGCTGCCATCCCGCTTTGTTTTCCCATGTCCCGTTTGAAACAGGCGTCCACTTTTCGCCATCTGTACTTACTTCTACTTTGTACTCTCCGACACGTCCGTTGATGCTTCCGTCACGTCCATAGTAACGAAGTGCATCCAGCACGGTTTCTTCCTCCAGCTCAAGAGTGATCCAGAAGTCTGACATCGGAACAGTTTTATTCCAGTCCGTATGCCACCATGTACCGGTATCACCGTCTACTGCGTAATTTACCGGTCCTTCATTTCCCTCTCCCGGATATTCACTTGCTGCTGTTGCAACTGTCTTTGTGTAATCATAATCTCTGCTGTCATCTGCAGCGTCACCGGAGTCTGTAAGATCCGCTCCGAGATTGATCCTGTATGTATTTCTCTTGCTGTGGTCTTCCGCCTCAATGATCAGGGTCGCCGTATTCTCATATGGCGGGATATATGTAACCGCCGCATTGCCGGATCCTGCATACTGAATATCATCAATCAGGATCGCCTCTGTATTAAACTCGCCTGCCGCCAAAGCACTTGCGCTTACTTCCAGACCGTTAACTGTCAGTGACTGGAGATCCGCGGTAGAATTTGTGGTATAAGAACCTGTCCACTCGTTGATCTCAACCTCAGTGATCGCCACGCTCGGTTTTCCAAGATCTGTGCCTGTCGGATTCACTACACGGAGTTTCACGTATGTAGCTGTCTGCGGATCAAAGTTATAAGTGTACGCCTTGACCCTTGTCGGATTCTCAGCATCTGCGATCGTCTCTTCTGCCTCAACCTTTGTCCAGCTGTCATCCTGTCCTGTCTCTGAGATATAGATCTCTGTTGTTCCGGCATTCGGGAATCTCAGACCGCTGTTATCTCTTGCAAAGTAAACCGTGATCTTTCCGATTCTCTGCTGAGTATCGTAGCGGAAAGTGATCTCTGCGTCATTGTCATTATTATTATTGGTATTTGACCAGTTGCTCCATGCTGTAGGATTTGCTCCACCGCTCGAATTATCACTGATCGCTGTGTTTCCGTCCTTGATCGCGTCAAGCGTATCGGACTGGTATCCTTCCTCGACATCCTGGCTTAAATATGCGCTTCCAGCCACATTGTCGCCCATCGTAATCTGCTGTTCCTGTACACGTACAATCGCTGTGACTGTCATTTCCTGTCCCAGTACATTCGCAGTACCTTTCACCATCACAGGACCAGCTTCATTGTAGCTGCGCTCCGGCTCTCCCCATGTTACCGGGAAAGAAGCACTGATCACTTCGCCGTTCTGAAGTACAGCCGGCCTGGACTCCGGAAGCACCGGTTCCTGTCCTACCGGGACCGTAGTTGAGTAGTTGAGCAGTGCGGCTACCTGATCGATCATATTGACCGTTACGGAAACCTTATCACCTGCTTCTGTCTCGCCTGCTACCGAGAAAGTTCCTGTCTGTGCGGTCTGGTCTTCTGAAATCTCCTCCCACTCGACTGCCATATCTTCCTCTGATCTGTCTGAATATACAGCCTTCACAGTTGCCGGAAGCTGCGGCATATTTCCGGTCTTCACATAATAGTTTCTGGACATCATGTAGTAGTTTAATGTCCTTCCTATTGTTCCTTCGTCTACCGGAGTTGTATTGATCGTCACTGTCGCAGGATCAAGACCTTCTGCGCTTGCCGTAACTGTGATCTCTCCGGCAGTCTTAGTTGACTGCACGATTGCAACCAGCTGTCCACTGAAAGCATCTCTGTTGTTGTCCTGGTAGGACTGGTGATCATCCTGCCTGCCATTGTCAACACCGACAAGCTTTCCTTCACCTTCAACTGTGAACTTCACATTATTGGCTGCATCAGGAACGATGTTGCCGTCTTTATCCGTAATGTTAACTGTAATATAGCTTAATTCTGATCCGTCTGCGGCAATTTCCGTATGGTCAGCGCCCGCTTCCAGCTTTGATGCTTTGCCTGTTGTCGTCACAACTGTGCGTCCGGCAACATTTTTGAGATCAATCTCTTTGCCTTCTGCATCCCATGCTTTCGCTGTGATTGTACCGTCTTCATAAGGTATGTTCCATGTCAGGTACAGATTCTTGTGGATTGTACTGTCAGCATCGTCCCCCTTATAAATCTGGTATGTATAGCCTGCATCCGTTTTTACCCGGGTAAATTCTTTTACTCCGAGAGACTTCGCTGTATCCGAGCCATCCGGCGTAAAGAACAGCTCTACTTTGGCTGCATCTGTATATACAACTACCGGAACTTCACCGTTTTCGTTTTCCGCCACAACGTCTTCATTCCATGCCGGAAGGATATGAAGTGTATTTACATCGTCATTCCACTGACTCTGATAGAAGTAATACGTGTCCTTCGGAAGGCCTGCCGTATCAACAACACCGAAATAAGAGTTCTTCGGAGACGGCCATGTTCCCATCACTCCGGATGAAGTTTTATTCCAAGGCGTAGGCTCGCCGATGTAATCAAATCCTGTCCAGACATATTCGCCTGCTACGAAATCTCGTGTAATAACATCGTACCATGCACTGCTTGCCAATGCTCCCCATCCTACTCTTGAATTATCATAGGATGTCAGCTTCTGGTCTGCAGGAGTCTGGGAACTGCCATTTCCAAGTCTGTCATAGACCCCCCGGCTGTTGACCGAAGATGCAGTCTCTGCGCCGTAGATAAACCAGTCCGGATTTTCCTGATGCTGAATATCATACTGATCGCCGCTATTGTAGTTGAATCCCGCGACACCTCCGGCATCTGACAGCGAATCCATCATCTGAGCTGCTATGCCCGAAGTCTGTCCCTTGATTACATTACATCCTCTTGTCACGGGCCTCGTATTATCAATTTTCCGAGCCCATGTAACCAGATCTGCCTGAACCTCTGCATATTGCTGATTCAGAGATCCTGCGCCCTCCTGCACCTCATTTCCGAGTGACCACATGATAACAGAAGGGGCATTCTGACCTCTTTTAATCATGGCTGTCAGATCGAACTGTGCCCATGTCATTCCTTCTTCTGCGCCTAAGATTGTATTATCCGCGCCTATTTCCTGATCAAACCATACAGAATAGTCATTGGAATTGCCATTCTTCGCCCATGCCCATCCGTCAAACGCCTCATCGATCACAAGGATACCCTGCTCATTGCACTCTTCGATCAGTTCGTCCGCCGCCGGATTATGAGTCACACGGATAGAATTACACCCCATCTCTTTCATGATTTTTACCTGACGGTCAATGGCACTCTCCCAAGCCTCGGCACCGAGCGCGCCCTGATCATGATGCAGACACATACCTTTGAGCTTCATATTCTGTCCGTTCAGGGAAAACCCTGTATCAGGATCGAAATTAAAATATCTGAATCCATAGTCTGTGTCATAGGTATCAACTACTTCACCGCCGACTTTAACCTCGGTTCTTACTGTATAGAGATTTGGGGCCTCTGTGCTCCACAGTTCAGCTCCGGTTACTGCTACTTTCGCATCGATGGTGGCTCTTTCACCTGCTTCTATTGACTGCGCTTCTGTTGTTGCCGTACCGATCTCATCTTCTTCATCCCCGCCTTTCGGGAATACGGTATGTGTAAGCGTTACTTCCTGAGCCGTATCAGACTCATTTACTACTGTAGCTTTAACATCTGCATTGACTGTGCCATTGGCGGCTTCTTCCTTAAGATTCGGTGTCTCGATCTTAGTTCCGTACAGATCTACGTGAACAGGATCCGTAATCGTCAGATCTACACTTCTGTAAATACCGCTTCCTGAATACCAGCGGCTGGACGGAGTCTGATGATCAACTTTTACAGTGATCATGTTTTCTTCGCCGACTTTTACATAATCGGTAATGTCATATGAAAACGGAGTATATCCATAGGGATGCGTCCCGACCTCATGGCCGTTTACCCATACGGTTGAATTCATGTACACCCCGCCGAAATCAATACGGATTTCTTTGCCGGCAGTACTCTCATCCAGTGTAAAGTTCTTTCTGTACCATCCGGTACCTCCCGGAAGATATCCGCTCTCCGCCTCCATTGATTTTGAA
>DYCJ01000120.1:0-3578 GCA_019418195.1 Clostridiales bacterium
TACGATCCCCGAGAGCGCGCCGTAGATAAACGCCCTTGTCTTTGACAATCCCTGACTCTTCAGCGGCATGGAAATGATCGCGCCTTCCGGGAAGTTCTGGATGGCGATGCCGACAGACAGGGCAAAAGCGCCCGCCAGGGTCATTGTCGTATTCTCAGTCAGTACCCCGGCAAAAGTGACGCCGACCGCCATGCCCTCCGGTATATTGTGCAGGGTGACTGCAAGGACAAGCATGGTTGTTTTTTTTAAATGTGCCGGGACTCCTTCCGGTTTTTCATCCGTGAAATGGAGATGCGGCGTCAGCGTATCCAAAACAAGCAGGAAACCCATCCCCAGCAGAAATCCCGCCGCCGGCGGAAACCACGGGATGCCGCCTTTCTGTTCCGTCATATCAATGGCCGGGATCAGGAGCGACCATACGGAAGCCGCCATCATAACGCCCGAAGCAAATCCCAGGAGCAGCTTCTGCAGCCGCTCATTCATTTCTTTTTTCATAAAAAATACCATTGCCGAGCCAAGGGCGGTCCCGGCAAATGGTATCAATATTCCGATCAGTGTGTTCTGGTTCATATCTTCTCTCCCTTTATCCGGCAGTCATATATCCACTATATGCACTCAGTTGTCGGTAATTTTTCTCGTTAATCTTATGATATGCATGAGAAGAAGACTTTGTCAACGCTTTTCGGATAATCTTATAGCTGAACTATTACGATATGCTGCCTGCTTATGCGGACCGCTTTATGCTCCTGCTGCCAGACTTCTGCCCGCTGCCCGGCACTCTTCAAGCGCTTCATCATCAGGAGCTTCATTTGCGATGATCCCCTCATCTCTTACCAGAACAGCGCCTGCCTTTTTCATGCGTTCCGCCCAGTCTCGCATCCACTCTCCGTCTCCCCAGCCATAAGAACCGAAAAGCAGGATCTTCTTTCCGGATACCAGAGGCTCCAATGTCTCCACGAAGGGCTCCATCTCTGTCTCTTCCAGCTGCTCTGCGCCCATAGAGGGGCAGCCCAGTGCAAACGCATTCTCCGATACAAGTGCCGCTGCATCAGCGTTCGCCACTTCCATCACATCCGCCTCTGCTCCGGCCGCCCGGATCCCCTCCGCAACAGCCTCCGCCATGGCCTGAGTATTCCCTGTTCCGCTCCAATATACTACTGATACACTCATTTTTTCTCCTCCGTTTCTGATTCTTTCACCGCTGTACAGCGATTTCCCGGATGCTTTTTCCGGTGATAAACTCATTTACCGCACAGTCTTTCGCGCGGTCATACTCCTTGAATATCATTCTTGCCTTTGTGAGATCACTGTAAACTTTCCAGTATCCGATCATCAGATACTTTCTCCCCTGATTCTCAATGAACCCTTTCACATCATCGGCCGGATATCCGAGAAAAGCGCCAATCTCGTGGGGAAATCCCATCCCCCGCTTTGCAAAATCCTCCACACGGGAATACAGACGCTCAAGCATCTGCTCAAAGCTCATCCCGGCATATCCATATTTCCGGATCAGTCCCCGTATCTTCGGACTATTCAGGTATCTCTCCAGCTCGTCAGGACGGTAAAAGAGGACAAGGCATTTTCTTTCAGAGCAGGAGAGCCTGTGATACAAGATATCTGTATCGCGGAGCAGCTCTGCAATTCCTTCATAGAGAGTCTCTTCCAGAGATATAACACAGGATACTTTCAGTCCTTTCAGAAAAGGCGCACACTGAAGCACCACCTGAAATGCCAGGCGCAGCCTCTGGTCACGATTTTTCAAAAAATAAAACAGTACTTCTGCGGGCATGACTCCTCCTAGATTATGAGAATGATTTTCAATTGAGTCAATACTATCATATACGGTATTTCTTTTCAATATGCTTTTTGAGAATGTTTATCATCTTCTATTTATAGTCAGATTGCTCAATTATTTTTATTTTTTTATCCTTTTTTTAGTTGTTCCCCACATAGCTTTAGTGTATAATGGGTATATGATATTTGAGAGGTGAAAGTCTCAAACAATACATACATAAAGGAGAGATTCGCCATGGTAAATTTAATTACAGGCCCAAGAGGCAGCGGAAAGACACAGCAAATGATCGAACTTGCAAATGAGAAGGTGAAAACTTCCAACGGAAACGTAGTGTTTATCAAAAAAAGCCACAAGGATACTTACACGGTAGATTTCAATATCCGTGCGATCCGTATGGCAGATTATCCAGATATCCTTACCCTTGAAGAATTCGTAGGATTCCTTTACGGCATGGTAGCCGGCAATCACGACATCGAAACAATCTTTATCGACAGTGTGCTGAAACAGGCAAATATCACTCTTGAAAGTCTCCCTGTCTTCCTGCAGAAACTGAATAAGATAAGCGTTGAAAACAATATCGATTTTTATCTGAGCATCGGTGCAGATAAAAAAGAGATTTCCGGTATTGACTCTTCTGATTACAATGTGATCTCATAAAGAGCAGACCGATAAAAATTACGGCGGCAGAACAAAAATTCTGCCGCCGCTTTTTTATATTCTGTTCATCGACAAGACTGTATTCGTCTTCTCACCTTCTTTATACTCTATCGTCACGGTATCTCCCACATCATATCGGATCACGTCTATATAATCTGCAACTGATACATCAAAGATTCCGTCCGATCCTTCGATCATAATATAATAGTGGGAATTTCCATCCACCACACCCTGGGCAATCTTCGTGATCCTTCCTTCTGCTGTCAGGATCTCACGGGTATCTTCTTCCACCTCTTTGATGCCGTTCTCATACATCAGTGCTGTATACTGTTCCTCGCACGCACTCACTGTATCGCCGGTAGCTACGATCTGATATTTCTGGACATTGACCATAGCATACATTTTCACCAGCCCGGCATCATCCTTCAGGGCGATAAAATATGTGGGCTCACCTGATATATTGAGCAGGAGCGGGAAAGTCGCGGTATAGTGCAGATTCTGCACCTGCCCCTCCGCCGAATCCATAGCCGACTGTTCTGTCGCTCCTTCAACCTCATAAAATCTCGTCTCCATCGTCCTCTGGTTCATCAGCACAAATCCGACATTGGACTGATCGCCGGTAATAGATGTTACACCGGTGTAAACCCAGACGTCGTCATCGATCGCCAGGTAATTATACCCGTCGGTAGTTACCAGACAGTCTTTCTGTCCGAACACGCTGTTGAGAAACCCGTGCTGCAGGGTTCCGTGATAATCATAAAGCTCCACAAGAAGATCCGCCGAATACGCACGATCAATCCACTGCGGGGCGTCCTCGATCGCGTAGTCTTCCGTCTCACCTGTTATGGCATTACAGAGCACCACTCTGCCGATCGTCACACCGCCGAACAGTCCGATATTGAATTTCTTTACCGGACAGATCCAGTACGGGGTCCCCTCATCATCCACCTCAAAGCTCAGATCGTTAAAGATGTAAGTCGGATAACGAAATCTCAGATGACGGTAAATGTTCCGGTTGAAATGGTCACTGGCAGTGTATTTCATTCCCTCATCAAGCTTTACAAGTTCGGTATCCTGGGTTGCCATATCAATCTTTATATATGCGGGGATTCCCTCGCCGCTGTTT
>DYCJ01000120.1:3588-7546 GCA_019418195.1 Clostridiales bacterium
AGCCACTTGATAATACTGGCGTATTTAAGCGGCGACACCCTTACCGGACGATCCTGATAATTGATCTGGGAGTAGAGGTCATCCACCTCGAACTGAGACACCATATCCACCATACTTCCCATTTCCCTGTTTCCCAGAAGAGTGGCAGAATCCCTGTCAAGAAGCGGGATCTGGTCAAAAGAAAGCTCTTCGATATCCGTGGCAAACTCACCGCTCTCCACTGTCATGAGTTTCTGATATTTGTCTGCATTGACGATCGGAGAAGACAGGAGCGTTCCCGCCAGATATACAATGACAACCGCAGCAAACGCGCCCAGGATGATTTTTAGCCCTTTCGACTCCTTGATCTCACGGCCTCTCAGCCCCTTTTTCTTTCCATACAGTGCGGCGATCACAAGGATGAGCACTCCCAGAAAAACCCAGAATTCCGTAGAATGTATATTTACTGCCGGCAGTGCGATATAATAGTAGAGCCCGAGCAGGATGATAACCACTGCTGCAATGATAAGATTGCGTTTTATCTTTTTCATACTTCCCCTTTCTCAGAACTTCTTCCGCCATAACGCGGGCGATAAAAGAATCAGGAACGGAATGATCTCAAGCCGTCCCACAAGCATATCAAAGCTGAATACGATCTTGGAAAGTGGTGAGAACATATGGAAATTCTCTACAGGTCCTACTTTGGATATGCCCGGTCCCACGTTATTTATTGTTGTCAGGACACCGCTGAAAGATGTAGCAAAATCAAAATTATCAATGGATACGATCAGCACCGATGCCACCAGTATAAATACATATGCGGCAAAGTATACATTTATTCCGCGCAATGTGTCCTGTCCGATCTTTCTGCCATTAAGCTTCACCACGGTCACCGCGTTCGGATGAAGCACTTTATGGATTTCCTGTCTGATCGATTTGATCAGGATCACGAAACGGCACACCTTGATACCGCCGCCGGTAGATCCTGCGCTGGCACCGATAAACATGATCGCCAGCAGTATTGCCTTTGACAATTCAGGCCAAAGTTCATAGTCCGCCGTGTAGAATCCGGTAGTCGTAATGATCGATGCCACCTGGAATGCAGCATAACGGAATGCATGAAAAACATTTTCATAGATATTTAAAATATTGACCGTAATTACCGCGATCGACGCTGCAATGATGCCGAGGTATGCCCTCAGCTCTTCATTTTTGAACACACTTTTCCAGTCCTTTATCAGAAGCAGGAAATACAGGTTAAAGTTTACCCCGAAGAGGATCATGAACACGGTGATGACTCCGTCTATATATGCACTGTCATAAAAAGCCACACTTGTATTTCTGTTGTTGAACCCTCCGGTTCCCGCCGTACTGAAGGAATGGATCAATGCATCGTAAAGATTCATCCCTCCGAGCATAAGGAGTATCACTTCCACTGCAGTCATCGCAAAATACATGCCATACAGGATAGCTGCCGTATTCCTTGCCTTCGGAACAAGTTTATCCGCTTCCGGTCCGGGCATCTCTGCCCTCATGAGCGGCATTGAATTCTCATCATCCAGCGAAGTGATCATGAGAACAAAGACCAGCACTCCCATACCGCCGATCCAGTGGGTCAGGCACCGCCAGAAGTTGATCCCCATCGGAAGGCTCTCGATCTCCTGGAGGATCGTCGAACCGGTCGTAGTGAACCCGGATACTGTCTCAAAGAAAGCATCGATATAATTCGGGATACTCCCCGATATCACAAACGGAAGCGCTCCGAACAGAGACCACAGAAGCCACGCCAGCGCCACGATAGCGAAACTTTCTTTTCCATATATCCTCGTACACTTTGGCCTCTTTCTTCCGAAAATAAGATAAATAACGCACAGTACCGCGCTCACGATCAGGAAAGAAAAGCCGCTCTTTTCCCAGTATATAAGCGAGACCAGTGCCGGGATCAAAAGCACCACGCCTTCGACGCCGAGCATTTTTCCCAATATGTATATAATCATCCTTTTATTCATTTTTCCGCCCCTACGCTAAAATATCCTCCAGATCTTCTATATGGGTGTCCATAGTGACCACGATCACGCTGTCTCCCACCTCCATGCAGTCATCTCCGCCCGGGATGATGATCTGTCTTTTTCTCGAAATGCAGGCGATCAGATTGTTTGACTTGAGCGCCAGTTCCTTAAGTGGTATTCCCGTATATCTGGTCTCGGATTTAATGATAAATTCCAACGCCTCGATCTTGTCATCGACAAGCTGGTAGAGCGTCTCCACATTGGAGCTTCCCTGGGAATTCTTTCTTGCCCTGACATAGCTCAGGATAGCATCTGCAGTCACCGTCTTGGCCGACACGATGCTGTCGATACCGAAATCCTCTACCATGCTGGCGCGCCGGTCTTCATTGATCTTTGCAATGATCTTTGACGCCCCCTGATTCTTTGCAAAAAGAGCCGTAATGATGTTTTCTTCATCCATTCCTGTCAGACCTACAAACGCATCCGCCTCTTCGATTCCTTCCTCTATCAAAAGATCATGATCCGTGGCATCTCCGTTGATGATCGTTGCCTTCGGGAGCAGCTCGCACAATTCCTCGCAGCGGTTCACATCACGTTCGATGATCTTGATCTGCATTCCAAGCTTACAGAGCTGCACTGCAAGGTAATAAGCCACGCGGCCGCCGCCACAGATGATGACCTTTTTGATCTTACCTTTGTGCTTGCCAAACATACGAAAAAACCGTTCCATCTCGCTGTGCGAGACTGCAATATGCACTCTGTCCCCTTCCCGTATCTCATAATCGCCATCCGGAATCAGAACATCTCCACCGTGTTCTACTGCGCAGACCAGCAGCTTGATCTGGAACTTGCTGTACATATCTGCAAGAGACATGCCGATAAGCCTGCTTTCTTTCTGGATCGGATATTCGATCAGCTCCACTCTTCCTCTTGCGAATGTCTCTATCTTGCTCGCATCGGGGAACAGCAGAAGCCGGCTGATCTCGTCGGCCACGATCAGTTCCGGATTGACCGCCATGCTAAGATGCAGATCCTCTTTCAAGAGTCCGATCTGCTTAAAATAGATCGGATTGCGCACACGGGCGATCGTATGTCTTGCACCAAGCCGCCTTGCGATAAGACAACTTAACATATTGCACTCATCTTCCGATGTACATGCGATCACAAGGTCCGCACGGGGTACATCTGCCTGTTTCTGTACCTCGGCATCCGCCGCATCGCCTATCACGCAGGCGATATCCAGTCGGTCCACAGCATATTTCAGTTTCTTTTCATTGCTGTCGATCATCACCACATCATAGTTTTCAGCGGAAAGCTGCCTTGCAAGTTTATAGCCTACTTTCCCGTCTCCAATGATAACAATCTTCATTCTTTTTTCCCTCTGTTGTATCAATATTTTCGTGCCGGTATAACCCGGGCTTCTATGTCCGCATACACAGCAGAGCAATTATAGCACCTTTAATTATAAATCACAATAATCTTAGCACTTTCTTAACGCTCTTTCCCGGCACGCTCCTTTTGCAGGATGATTTCTTTGCCGGCACCAGAGTTTTTCCGCACAAAGAGGGCGTAAGATCCGTATAAGAGGATCTTACGCCCCCGCTAAACTCCATATGCCGCTTTCAGGCAGTCCCGGTCAGATCATTATTCCTCTGCAGCTCTTGCCGCGATTTCTTTCTCCTGCACATCTGACGGTGCCTGCTCATATCTGGCAAATGTATATTCATATGTTCCACGTCCGCCGGTCATGGACCGCAGCGTTGTACAATATCCGAACAGTCCTGTCATCGGGATATCCGCCTCGATCACCTGCTTGCCTCCAGCGATCGGATTCATTCCAAGCACACGGCCGCGCCTCTTATTCAGATCGCCCATCACATCACCTGTATAATCATCCGGGACTGTAACTTTGATAGAAGCAATAGGCTCGAGAAGTACAGGTGACGCCTCCATAAAGCCTTTCTTAAATG
>DYCJ01000121.1 GCA_019418195.1 Clostridiales bacterium
CTCTCCCACTTCAAAGCCGGAGGCATATCGTGCATTTCTGCCCCAGCAAATACACGGGATGTAGTCTGATTTTCCGTAGGGACGGTTCACAGCCAGCAGGAGGTCGGCGATTTCTCTTCCGAGCGGGGTCTTCCTGTATACCGGCCGTTTGCACATATATCCCTCCAGGAGGATATGGTTCGTCCGCGCACCGTCCGGTTCTTCCTCCACAAATTCAATCTCCCGCGCGAATACTGACAGTACAAGACGGTTTCTCTGTTCTTCATGACGGTTATAGGAACGGAACTGTCCCGTTACCATGATGCACCGGTTCCGGTAATCCTGTGTTACATCGATCAGCCGCTCCGATACCATGACCGGGATCCTGTCATTCGAGCTGCTCAGCCTCCTGACAAGAATGTCCACCATGTAAAACCCCTCTCCGAACACCTCGTGGCTGTATGTAAACTCTGACACCACTGTTCCTATGACTGTTACCTGATTGTTCTCAATGATCTTATCTGACATAATCTGTAGTTCTCCCTTCCTCTTCCTGGTATTTTTGAGTCAATACTAAATTTATGAATCATCCGTCATGTTTAGAACTGATTTTTCAATGATTCGTTCGACATCTTTCTCGATGGCTCTTATAGAAGTGACAGTTCAGCCCGCGCCATTCGCAAAGCCGCACTCCGTGCTTACCGCGGCTATGCCGCATCTTTGCTCATATGCTGGCACTCAGCTCATCGGGGAGGACAGGGACAGACTCTTATGCAGGCACAAATCTGTCCCTGCCCTCCCCGATGGCTGAACTGTCACTTGTAAATTATAGATTTTGTGATAGAATAAGAAAGTTACAGTTACAATTTATGACATTATATAAGGAAAGAGTGTTGACAAATATGAAAACAAAACGTGAAGATGTAAGAAATATTGCGATTATCGCTCATGTTGACCACGGTAAGACAACGCTGGTTGATGAGCTTTTAAAGCAGAGCGGTGTATTCCGCGAGAACCAGGAGGTTGCTGAACGTGTCATGGATTCCAATGACATCGAACGCGAACGCGGAATTACTATTTTATCAAAAAATACTGCAGTACACTACAAAGGAGTAAAGATCAACATCATCGACACTCCGGGCCATGCCGATTTCGGCGGCGAGGTGGAACGTGTCCTCAAGATGGTAAACGGTGTTATTCTCGTGGTCGATGCTTTTGAGGGAGCCATGCCCCAGACAAAATTCGTCCTCAGAAAAGCTCTGGAGTTAAGTCTTCCTGTCATTGTATGTATTAACAAGATAGACCGTCCGGAGGCACGCCCGGACGAAGTGATCGATGAAGTACTTGAACTCTTCATTGACCTTGGCGCATCTGATGAACAGCTTGAATGCCCGTTCGTCTATGCTTCTGCCAAAGCAGGAGTAGCCGTACTCGACCTCACCGATGAAGAACGAGATATGAAACCGCTCTTCGAAACGATCCTTGACTATATCCCGGCTCCCGAGGGAGATCCCGATGCCCCGACGCAGGTGCTGATCAGTACCATCGATTACAATGAATATGTCGGCCGCATCGGCATCGGAAAAGTAGACAATGGTACCATTGCCGTTAATCAGGAAATGGTACTTGTCAACCATCACGATCCTGACAAGCAGGAGAAAGTAAAGATCAGCCGGCTTTACGAGTTCGATGGTCTTAACAAAGTCGAGGTGAAAGAAGCCACCATCGGTTCCATCGTGGCGATCTCCGGCATCTCCGACATTTCCATCGGAGATACCCTCTGCTCTCCAGAGAAACCGGAACCCATCCCGTTCCAGAAAATCTCAGAGCCTACTATTGCCATGCAGTTTATCGTGAATGACAGCCCCTTTGCAGGGCAGGAAGGAAAATATGTGACCTCCCGGCATCTGCGGGACCGTCTCTTCCGCGAACTCAACACGGATGTCAGCCTGCGCGTGGAAGAAATGGAGAATACAGACAGTTTTAAAGTATCCGGACGCGGCGAGCTCCATCTTTCCGTCCTTATCGAAAACATGCGCAGGGAAGGCTATGAATTTGCAGTCAGCAAAGCGGAAGTTCTCTACAAAACAGACGAGAACGGAAAGAAGCTGGAGCCTATGGAACTGGCGTATATTGATGTACCGGATGAATTCACCGGCGTTGTGATTGAAAAACTGGGACAAAGAAAGGGCGAGCTCCGGAACATGGGCACTACCGGGGGCGGCTACACCCGTCTGGAATTTTCCATCCCGTCCAGAGGGCTTATCGGCTACCGCGGGGAATTTCTGACCGACACAAAAGGAAACGGAATCCTGAACACAAGTTTCGATGGATATGCGCCGTACAAAGGAGATATCCAATATCGCAAACAGGGCTCTCTCATCGCTTTCGAAACAGGAGAATCCGTCACTTACGGATTGTATAGTGCGCAGGAGCGTGGTACACTGTTCATAGGTCCCGGCGAAAAAGTATATGCCGGCATGGTCATCGGCCAGAATGGAAAAGCCGAAGATATCGAGCTCAATGTCTGCAAGACAAAGCATCTGACCAACACGCGTTCCTCCAGTGCCGACGAGGCACTCCGGCTCACGCCGCCGCGCATCCTCAGTCTGGAGCAGGCACTCGATTTCATTGATACAGATGAACTGCTCGAAGTAACACCGAAATCTCTGCGTATCCGAAAGAAAATCCTCGATTCCAGGATGCGCAAAAGAGCAAATATGAAATAAATAAGGAGATACCTATGGAGAAATATGCACGCCTCTTTCTGAAACATCTGACAAAAATCATGGAATTTGTTATTGCCGCCCTTCTGGCATGCGGCATTATCATTATGATCGTCCAGCTCATATTCTCCATAGGAGCTCTTCCTGACCTGAATACTTATCCGAATTATGACGATCTTCTCACCGCCTGCTTCAATCTGATCATCGGTGTTGAACTTATCCGTATGCTTTATCTGCATACTCCGATCACAGTATTTGAAATCCTGCTTTTTGCGATCGCCCGGCAGGTCATCATGGACCACTCATCTCCTCTGAACAGCCTGATCGGCGTCGTTGCCATTGCCATACTGTTTGCCACGAGGAAATTTTTGTTCGCAGCATTCGACGAGACCGAGAAAATAATCTTCCGCGCCTCACAGAAAGTATATCAGATCAACCGGCTGTTCCATCTGGGAATCCCCTGCAGCGACAAAGACGACACTCTGCTGGATGTCCTTCTCCAGAAAATGGAGGAAGACGATACAGAACCCGGCACAGGAGCGTGTGTGTATTTTACAGATCTCGGACTGCGGATCGCCAAGATCAAAGATGGAAAAATCACACGGATCGAAGTGATTCGTTCTATACATTGACGCTGTTCCATGTTATAATATTTACATAATACATACACATATTTAACACATGTTTATGTAAAATATGAACAAAAAGGAGTTGAACAGCATGAATTTTATCATCAGTGGAAAAAACATCGAAGTAACTCAGGGACTCAAAGACGCGATCGAACAGAAATTAGGAAAGCTTGAGAGGTACTTCACTCCTGAAACAGAAATCATCGTAACCTTGAGCGTAGAAAAAGGACGCCAGAAGATCGAGGTAACAATCCCGGTCAAAGGAAACATCATCCGCTCAGAGCAGACGAGCAATGACATGTATGTATCCATCGATCTTGTAGAAGAGATCATCGAACGCCAGCTGCGCAAATACAAAAACAAGCTGGTGGCGAAGAATCAGGGACATCCCACTTCAGCCGCACCGACCGGAAGCATCCGGAAAGAGTTCATTGATTCTGAAGAGGATTCCCCCGAAGATGACGAAATCCGCATCGTGCGCACGAAGAAGTTCGGTATCAAACCAATGTATCCGGAAGACGCCTGCATCCAGATGGAGCTTCTGGGACACAGTTTTTTCGTATTCTCCAATGCGGAGACAGAAGAGGTCAATGTAGTATATAAGAGAAAAGACGGTTCTTTCGGACTGATTGAGCCTGAATTTTCATAAGTCGTAATAGTTCAGTCGTCTTACGTAAGGCGCCGGGTTTATGCCTGCATAAAACCCGGCGTTTTTTTAATCATATAAATGTTCTCTTATTCTTCCCATACTTCCACGCCGTTCCCGGTCCGGGCAAACCAGCATGTGCCTGCTTTATCTATAGCCGCCTGTCCATTGGTCCCTTCAAGCACATCTTTCGTGAAAGCGTTCTCTTCCTCTTCCGGAACGAGCAGGAAGATGTCCACCCTGTCTGTATAAACTGTATCCAGGATATACAGATCTCTCTGGGCAATAAGATACTGTATTTTCCCGAGTCCGGTGTAATCTGTATGAATAACCAGTTTAAATCCGAAGATCCGGGTAATGATCACAGTATCCGAAAGCGCTGCGGCAGATGCAGCCGTATATGCACGCACCAGTCCGCCTGTCCCGAGGAGCGTACCTCCGAAATATCTCGTCACGACCACAAACACATCAGTCACATTCCGTCCGCGAATCACTTCAAGGATCGGTTTTCCGGCAGTTCCGGCAGGCTCCCCGTCATCACTCATCCTCTCAGACGCAGGATTTCTTCCGATCACATAAGCCCAGCAGTGATGTCTTGCATCCCAGTATCTTTTTTTAACCTCTTCCAGATGAGCAAATGCTTCTTCTTCTGAAACAACAGGGTAGACTTCTGCGATAAAGCGGGACTTTTTCTCTGTATACTCTCCCGCGCCTCCCCTGTATACGGTATCATATCTGTCCATCAGGCTCTCCTTTCCGTCAGAAAGTCCACTCGTCAAACTGACTCTAATATATTAGCAAAAAATATAGAAAATATGAAGATTTTATTTTTAACTTTATTTATATGCGCATATTTGATATAATCATGGGAGTTGAAAAGGAGGATGTTATTCGTGAATTACGGAAAAAGAAACCTTTCCAGAAGAAAAAAAAGTATTTCTTCTAAAAAGAGAATGAAAAAGAAACGAGTAGGCGTACGGTTCTTTAAAGCTCTTATCATATGTATACTCCTTCTGGGAGTCATATGTCTCGTAGGAGGCGCGGTCTTTGCCAAGAAGATCATAGACAATACTCCCGCAGTCTCGGCAGATGACATACTTCCCCAGGGATATACGACTAATATTACTGATCAGAGCGGAAACGTGATCGAGACTCTGAAAGATTCCGATTCCAACCGTGTCTATAAAACATATGAGGAGATCACGGCAAATTCCGAGTATCTTCCCCATGCATTCGTGGCGATCGAGGACGAACGTTTTTACGAACACAACGGGGTCGATCTCCAGGGTATCATAAGAGCCGGTATCGTAGGCATCACCAACGGTTTCAATTTTACCGAAGGTGCCAGTACCCTGACCCAGCAGCTTATAAAAAATAATGTATTCCCGAACTTTGTCAATGAGGAAACGTTTTTCGACAGAGTCGAACGAAAGCTGCAGGAACAGTATCTCGCCCTTCAGATTGAAAAAGAGATGAGCAAGGAAGAGATCCTTGAAGCCTATATGAACACGATCAACCTTGGCCAGGGATGTCTCGGCGTACAGACAGCTGCAACCCGTTACTTCAACAAAGATGCTGCTGACCTTACACTTTCCGAATGTGCGGTCATTGCAGCCATCACGCAGAACCCGACCAACTATGATCCGGTGACAAATCCTGAAAAGAATGCCACACGCCGTGAAACCGTTCTCAGCAATATGCTGGACCAGGGGTACATTACCCAGGCAGAATATGACGAGGCCATGGCAGACCAGGTATACGACCGGATCCTCGAAACTGCAGCCGTCACGGCGGACACAACACCTTACTCCTATTTTACGGATGCACTGATCGAAGACGTAGTACAGGATCTGATGGATGAGAAAGGGTATACCGAAACACAGGCATACAATCTGATCTACAGTGGCGGGCTTACCATCAAATCCACGCAGGATACATCTATTCAGGCTATCTGTGACGAAGTAGTATCTGACGAGAGCTATTATCCGGCAACAGAATATGGCTTGGAATATGCTATGACGATACACCGGGCAGACGGTTCTTCCGAGAACTACAGCAAAGAGAATCTCCGGACTTTCATCAGTGAAAACTATGATAGTGAGAATCCGCTGGTCTTCTCCTCCGAAGATGAAGCATTACAGATGATCGAAGCTTATAAAGCAACACTCAATATCAATACTGATGCCGGCGATTATGTAGACGAAAGATACACGATCACGCTGCAGCCTCAGGTCTCTTTCGTAGTCATGGATCAGTACACCGGACAGGTGAAAGCTATTGTCGGCGGCCGCGGTGAAAAATCAGGTAATCTGACATTCAACCGCGCCACGGACGATCCGCAGCAGCCGGGTTCTGTATTCAAGATCCTGTCGACCTACGCTCCGGGCCTGAATGAAGGCAAGATCTCACTTGCGACAACAAAAGTAGATGAACCTTACGAGTATGAGAGCGGCCAGAACGTTCCCAACTCCTATAGCGGATACCGCGGATCCATGACTGTCCGGGATGCCATCCGGATATCATGTAATACGATTGCCGTACAGACACTTACCGATGATGTCGGACTCAGGACCGGATACGATTATCTGAAAAACAATTTTGAATTTTCAACAATCGTGGAGGATGATATTGCCCAGGCAACGGCCCTCGGAGGTATCACCAAAGGTGTCTACAATCTCGAGCTGACTGCTGCATTTGCATCTCTTGCAAACAGTGGCACATACACTGATCCGGTCCTCTATACAGAGATTCTTGACCATGACGGAAATGTTCTGATCGATAACACTGCCCCTGCAACACACGAGGCAGTCAAAGATTCCACCGCTTATCTCCTGACAAGCGCGATGGAGGATGTAGTAAATAGCGGTACCGGATATGGTGCCGGTCTGAGCAATATGGCTACAGCCGGAAAAACCGGTTCAACAGATGATTACGTAGACCGCTGGTTTGTCGGCTTCACGCCCTACTATACTGCTGGTATCTGGGGTGGTTATGATGCTAATAAATCCATGTCGGGATATGGTTCCTGGCATCTTTCCATCTGGAATGCCATCATGGAACGGATTCATCAGAATCTTGAATACAAAGATTTTGAAATTCCGACCTCCGTCGTACAGAAATCCATCTGTACGGAAACCGGGCTTCTTGCAGTCAGCGGCTGTCCGTCAAGAACCGATTATTTCGACAAAGACACACTGCCTACGGAAAGCTGTCCTGGTCATGTACAGGAACAGGCGCCTGACACCAACTCCGATACTGATACCTCTGATAATGCCGGAAACACTAATACCGGTGATACAAATACAGGTAATGGAAATACCGGTGGTGGTGACACCGGCGACACTGGTGGCGGAAATACCGGTGGTGGTGACACCGGCGGCGGTGACACCGGCGGCGGCGATACCGGCGGCGGTGATACCGGCGGCGGCGATACCGGCGGCGGCGATACCGGTGGCGGTGATACCGGCGACACCGGTAACGGCGGCGACACCGGCGGGACACCACCCCAAGGTTAAAAAATAAAAAGAGCGGAATCCTTTCTAACAAGGGGAAGGGT
>DYCJ01000122.1:0-1266 GCA_019418195.1 Clostridiales bacterium
TTGTCCATAACCTGTTCTCCAAAGTACAGTTTAAACTATAATTCTCCTGCCTCATCCGTCCGGAAATTATTTTGCAGTTCCCGCGTTCAGCATCCGGAAGAAGCGCTCCTCCAGAGCCGGATCACTCTCAAACACGCCACGTTTCGCCATTGTCACCGTCCTGCTGCCCGGTTTCTTGATCCCGCGCATGGTCATGCACATATGCTCCGCCTCGATCATCACGAGCGCACCCTTCGGCTGCATATATTCCATCAGTGCGTCCGCAATCTGGCCGGTAAGCTGCTCCTGGAGCTGCAGCCTTCTGGCAAATACTTCCACTGTCCTTGCAAGTTTGCTCAAACCCACTACCTTTCCGTCCGGAATGTAAGCGATATGCGCTTTCCCGTAAAACGGCAGGATATGATGCTCGCATGTAGAATAAAATGTAATGTCTCTTTCTATCACCATCTCGCTGCTGTCTACAGAAAACGTTTTTGACAGATGTACCGCTGCATCTTCCTCCATACCGCCGTACAACTCCTCGCACATCCTTGCGATACGGTCCGGCGTGTCTGTCAAGCCCTCCCGTGAGACATCCTCCCCGATTCCCTCAAGGAAAAGTTTCACTGCCTGTTCTATCTTCTCATGATCGATCATCTCTTACTCCTCTTTCCTTTACCGGCGCTGTGTTGCCGGTTCTCTGACCTGTTGTCCTGTTTCTCCGCCATATATGTTATGTGCTTTTTACCAGACGGCTTTGTCATATGCATCTTTCACCCATTGAAGATAAGACAGTGATCCGAATGCCAGTATCACATCTTCCTTCCCCGCCTCTAAAAGTGACGCCTGGACCGCACAGTCCACAGCCCTCTGCCGCTCAGATACATCCGGCCGCTTCACACAGGGACAATATTTTTCAAGCATCTCTGCAAGCTTTTCAGACGGAAGCCCCCTCTTTTCATCAGGGAGGTCCACCGCATAGATCACCGACATGAGCGGGCCCATGGTCTGTACTATCTTCTCATACTCTTTATCTTTAAATACTCCCATTATACCGATCAGCCTGCGCCCGGGGAAATATGCTTCTACAGATTCCCTGAGCTTGAGTGCGGCATCTTCGTTATGGGCTCCATCCAGGATAAATACAGGGTCTTCCCCGATGCAGCTGAATCTTCCCGGCCACCGTGTCCGCTCCATTCCTCTCTTTACGGCATCGCCCGGGATTTTATAGCCGATCTGCCGGAGCGTACGGATCACTTCCAGCGCTGCTGCCGCATTTCCAATCTG
>DYCJ01000122.1:1327-7204 GCA_019418195.1 Clostridiales bacterium
CCGCCATGACTGTATGCAATGCCTGAAATTCTTTATAGGAAAAGTAAATACCATGATAATCTTCCCTTTCCACCTCTGCCAGTTCCGGCTCTGCCTGCACATAACTGCACCCATATTTCTCCGCCCTGTTTCTTAAAATGCGGGATACACTGTCTTTCTGCTGTGCTGAGATCACCGCACAGCCGGGCTTTATGATGCCGGCCTTATTCTCCGCGATCTTTGTGAGCGTATTTCCGAGGATGCCCAGATGATCCCTGCTGATGCTGGCAAAAACTGCGCAGACCGTATTCTGGATGATGTTCGTTGCATCCAGTTCACCGCCAAGCCCCGCTTCCAGCACCACCAGATCGCATTTCATTTCCTTAAAATACAAAAAAGCTATTGCCGTCTCTGTCTCAAAGACCGTCGGGAGATCCTCTCCCGCAGCCTCAAGCCGGGCAATAGCGTTTCTTACTCTCTCTGTCAGTTCAGCGAATTTCTCTTCTGATATCCATTTCGCATCAACCTGTATCCGCTCCAGATAGGAAACCACTGTCGGTGAAACATACCGCCCGATCCTGTATCCTGCCTCACTCAATATCATCGAAGTGTATGCAAGCACAGATCCCTTGCCATTCGTTCCTGCAATATGTATGAACTTCAAGTCATCCTGGGGATTCCCAAGTTCACGCAACAGACCTCGAATCGTATCCAAGCCAAGTACACTTCCGTATTTCGACATTTCGTCCAAATATACCCTTGCTTCTCTATAGGTCACGTTCTTTCGTTTCCTTTCCGTATTTAATTTCTTCCATATGTCCTGTTCGCTTTTATTCTGCATTTTTACTTCACAAAACAGAACACGGTTATAATAGCACTAATTTTTCGGATGTACAAGTCTTTCTGCCGCTTCGATTGACATTATCATATAGCTGTGTTATGTTTAAAGTGTACTATTGATACTAGTACACGCCGAACACTTATATAGATTCAAAGAGAAGAGGAAGACTATGATCGCCATTGATTATCAGAGCAAACTTCCCCTTTACGAACAGATTGCAGGCCATTTTCAGGCGCTGATCCTGAGAGGTGCTCTTCCGCCCGGGAGCCAGATGCCCTCTGTCCGGTCGCTTGCCATGGAGCTTTCCATCAATCCGAACACGATACAGAAATCGTTCTCGCTGCTGGAAGCACAGGGCTACATCTATCCGGTAAAAGGACGGGGGAATTATGTTGCAGATACTACTGCACTGGCAGAAAGAGAAAAACAGCTACTGCTGGAAGAGACAGAAGAGCTGATCAGACGTGGCAGGGAACTGGGGATCACGCGTCCTGAATACAACTCTGTCCTTGACCGACTGTACCGAGAGGGGGAAACAATATGATCGAACTGAAAGACCTTGACAAGACATTCAATGATATTCACGCCGCAGACCACATAACCGGCACCATACAGGACGGTATGGTATTCGGGCTGATCGGCTCTAACGGAGCCGGAAAGAGTACGCTTCTTCGCATGATCAGCGGTATTATCCGGCCGGATGGAGGGGAACTTCTGATAGATGGAAAACATGTGTATGAGAATCCGGAGATCAAATCCCAGATTTGTTTTCTCTCCGATACTCCATACTTTTTCCAGAACGCAGACCTCAGGGAAATGCGCGACTACTATGCGGCAGTCTATCCACCTTTAACAGAAAGCAGTTTGACTCCCTGACCGGTATCTTTCATCTGGATATGAAACGCAGGGTAAACTCATTTTCAAAAGGCATGAAAAAGCAGGTTTCTATCCTGCTCGGTCTGTGTGCAGGGACAAAATATCTGCTCTGTGACGAGACATTTGACGGACTGGATCCTGTCGTCCGTCAGGCAGTAAAGAGCCTTTTCGCCGCAGAGCTTGTAAACAGGGATTTCACTCCTGTCATTGCATCCCACAATCTGCGGGAACTGGAAGATTTCTGTGACAGCATCGGGCTGCTCCATCAGGGAAAACTTCTGCTCACGGAAGACATCGACCAGATTCGAAGCAAGATCTGCAAACTGCAGTGCGTCATCCAGAATCCGCTCCGGGAACAGGAGCTCCTGCGCAGCCTTCACGTATTGAAATCGGAACGCACAGGATCGGTGCTCACACTCACCGTGCGCGGGGAGCGCTCGGAAGTCATGCGCATCGCAGACGCTCAGGAGCCTCTCTTTATCGAGGTCCTGCCCCTTACTCTCGAAGAAATATTTATCAGCGAAACGGAGGTAGCCGGATATGACATCAAAGATTTCTTTTTACGTTAAACTGATCCGCTCGGATATCAGGCACAGAGGATGGCTTTCTGCACTTTCATGTATTGTCCTCTTTCTTCTGATGCCCGTATATACTATGCTGTACCTCAGCACCTACACAGACCGTGCCTCGGATCTGATCCTTTATTTTCCCAGACTGCTCAACATAGGGCCTATGGGATATCTCCAGGCTGCAATTGCAGTGCTGGCAGTCCTTTCTGCCCTGACAGGCTTCAGCTACATCCACTCCAGGGAGAAGACTGATTTCTTTCATGCCCTGCCTGTAAAGCGCACAGTGTTGTTTGGGACGACCTGGCTGTCCGGACTTCTGATCGTTCTCATCCCGTATCTGACCTGCAGCATCCTGACCATCACAGTAGGAGCTGTGAGCAAGGGTATGACCGCGGCTCTTGTCGGGCGCTGCGCAGAAGCAGTTCTCGGCGGAATGCTGGCATTTTTTGTATTGTACAATGCCTGTGCCTTCGCTCTCATGCTGACCGGCCGGACCGTCACGGCTCTTCTTGCCTCCCTCGCAGTGATCGTGTATCCCTTCCTTGCACTGACTCTGGTCTCTGCACTGGAAAATGTATTTTATAATACGTTTTACAGCGATGGACTTCATCTCTCAGATAAACTGGCCGGCTATCTTTCTCCTGTCGGGCTGTTCTCGGCACTGATCTCACAAAGCAGCGCCGGTACACTCAGCTTCGCGGTCCTTGCCGCATCAGTACTTATGTCAGCCCTGCTTATCGCCGCCTCAGTGCTGGTATATCGCATTTATCCCTCGGAGACTGCCGGAACATCCATCGTCTTTCCAATTATAGCACCCATACTCAAAGTGCTCATCTGCATTCCCTCTGCGCTGTTCGTCAGTCTGATAATACAGGATCTGATGATGCTTTCCGGCAACAAATGGCTTCCTCTGTTAAGCCTGCTGGCAACGGTGATCATCTGTGCCGTGATCGACTTTATCTATACGATGGATCTGAAGCTTCTGGTCAAGAGCTGGAAATCCTCACTTCTGTCTATTATGGGAGTCCTTGCTGTACTCTGTTTCTTCCAGTTCGACCTGATCGGCTATGATACATACATTCCTGATGAGGAAGATGTTGAGAGCATAAGCTTCTGCCCGGATACGTTCCGGAGTTATTTTGCTTATCCAGAGTCAGAGCATGGACTGGAGCCCTCTTCCGGATATTTTGCACCGGAGGATATGACAGATACTCTTTACGCACTTGCACTGTCTGGAATTGACAACCTCGGAAAAGGATTAACTCCAAAGAATGCTTATGATACGGATGGCAGTACCGGTGACGATACTGAAGCCTGCTTCTCAGCTCTGTTTCGTTACAGGCTTTCCAACGGCCGTACCGTTAACAGACAGTACGCCCTCACATACAGCGATACCGCCGATGCTTTAAAAGAACTAATGGAAAGCCGTGAGTACAGAAAACAGCTTTTTCCGATTTTCGAGATAGATGAAGAATCTGTTTCCTCAATCTCTCTGTCCGATATTTACAAGAAATCGGAAGAGCTGAAACTTGATAAAGAACAGATGCTCGCTCTTCTGGACGCCTATAAGACAGACGTCCTCACTGTTGACGCTGATACATTTACAGACAGCAGGTCTCTGGGCGAACTTGAGATAAGCTTTCCGAATCCGGTCTTAAAAGAGCACGGAACCGTTACAGATGATGGCATGGTCACGTATGATACCACTGGTTTTGCTTACTATGGAGATGGAAATTCCTTTGTTCCTCAGCTTTATCTATATCCGGAATATGAAAACACGCTCGCTCTGCTTGAAGAATATGGGTATACACCTCGCACCGAAATCGATCCCGAAGACGTGTCGTCTATCACGCTTTATCCGGCCGGAAACGCCGCAGAGGACGGCCGCCGTGATGACCTGATCTCCCGACTCTCCGATACCGCTGTAATAAACTATGACGAATTCAGTTCTGAAATGGACATAACTGTTACGGCACAGGAGGATATCGAACTTATTCTTTCAAGTATGGATTGCTATGCCGGGGGCATACTCGATGACGGAAGTGTACATCCGGATTATATGGATGTACAGTTTAAAAGCGGTAATATGGCCGGCTATTCCCTGAAGATATAGCGCCCTGACTACTGCCGCCCCTCTCCTGATAATGTAGATAATGCAAAAAAGCTCCGGGATGAGGAGCAGAAATATTTCTCTCAAAATTTCTGTTCCTCATCCCGGATATTTTCATATGTGATGCCTCTCGGCACTGCCGTCGTCAAACGTACATTTTACATGATTTTGCGGAAGAGTTCTTTTAAATCTCCTACACTTGCATCTTTCGGGTTGCCCGGTGCACATGCATCAGCGTATGCAGATTCTGCAAGGAACTGAAGGTCATCTTCTTTGACCGCCTCCAGTTTTGTCGGAATTCCAACATCAACAGAGAGCTGACGTACTGCATCGATTGCAGCTTTTCTGTATTCTTCTACTGACATGTCGTCCACGCCTTTTACTCCCATTGCTCTTGCGATCTCACGGTATTTTTCTCCCGTACAGTCCGCATTGTATTCCATAACGATCGGAAGCATCATCGCGCAGGCAACGCCGTGCGGTGTGTCATATACTGCCCCCAGGGTGTGAGCCATAGAATGTGCAATCCCAAGACCTACGTTTGAGAATCCCATGCCGGCAATGTACTGTCCCAGCGCCATGCCGTCGCGCCCTTCTTTTTCATTAGCTACCGCACTTCTTAAAGATCTGCTGATGATCTCGATAGCTTTAAGATGGAACATGTCTGTCATCTCCCAAGCTGCTTTCGTTGTGTATCCTTCGATAGCATGAGTCAGGGCGTCCATTCCTGTAGCAGCTGTGAGCCCTTTCGGCATAGAGGACATCATATCCGGATCTACTACTGCGATGACCGGCATATCATGAGGATCCACACACACAAATTTTCTCTTCTTCTCTACATCTGTGATCACATAATTGATCGTAACTTCAGCTGCTGTACCTGCCGTGGTCGGCACTGCGATAATTGGAACGCACGGTTTCTTTGTCGGTGCTGTCCCCTCAAGGCTTCTTACATCTTCAAATTCCGGGTTGGCGATAATGATCCCGATTGCCTTTGCCGTATCCATAGAAGATCCCCCGCCTATTGCTATGATATAATCTGCACCCGCATCTTTAAATGCCTGCACCCCATGTTGTACATTCTCGATCGTAGGATTTGCCTTGATATCTGAATAGATTTCATAAGCAAGCTCTGCATTATCAAGTACATCTGTTACTTTCTTCGTTACTCCGAATTTGATCAGGTCAGGATCCGAGCATACGAAAGCCTTTTTGTATGCCCTTGCTTTTGCTTCAGTGGCGATCTCCTGTATTGCGCCAGCGCCGTGATGGAAACGCAGCTTTAAAGAACAGCCTTTCATCTTCAATGTAATAAAACTTATTCACCAGTCCCTCATAGACTGTCCTGCCCTCTCCCATATGTTCAAACGACTCCAGCAGGATCTTATCGAAATACCAGTTGATCAGATCATATTTATCCTTGAAATTGCGGTAAAATGTCTGACGCGTAGTTCCACATTCCTCAACAATCTCTTTCACTGTGATCTTTTCCACCGGCATCT
>DYCJ01000122.1:7214-7468 GCA_019418195.1 Clostridiales bacterium
CATCTGCGAGCTGATATTTCATTTTTTCCGATCTTCTCTGTTTCTCTGGCATTTATCAGCAGCTCCGTTTCTTTTTTATGCTTTCCTCAATGATGAACGAAAAACCTGTACTTTGTCAAGTTCTGCCACAAAATTACCGCATAAACATACATAAAGCGGCGGGATTTCTCCTGCCGCTTTAACTTTGGACTTCTTATTTTCAAATTATATTCCTTATAATTTTCTTTACTGATTCTGGGCATCTGCTGCAGATC
>DYCJ01000123.1 GCA_019418195.1 Clostridiales bacterium
TATTGTTCAGTTATCAAGGTTCCTGTCGTTCTTTTCTTGCGACAGCTTTGATATTTTATCAAATCTGTTCCGCTTTGTCAAGAACTTTTTTATTTTTCTTTTCTGTCTCATCTGCTTCCCTTTCGGTCCGCTTCAAGCGACAGCCTGTATAGGTTATCACATCAACAAGGCGTTGTCAACAGTTTTTTCATGCCCCCGGCTGTTCCGCCTCCGCGTCTCCGGCTGACCTGATTTCCTGCGGCTTTTAAGGCCCCGTCATCAGCGACAGGTACTATCTTATCACTGCAGGATGGAATTGTCAATGTTTTTTCTGTTTTTTATTTATTTCAGACAATTCACGCAATTCAATATAGTCTGACATCATCAATTATTATACAATCTGCTTTCTGTAATCTATGTATCGTAAATATTATCCTGCAAATGAATAACTCATAATATAAAACGCCTCCTGGCCGGGCATCCACTTCTTCTCCATCTTTCCAAGGCTGCTATCGTATGCTGCCGTTTTCCTTTCATCATTCATCACCGTCCTGTCTGAACAGCACCACTTTTGTACTAAATATATCTTCTAACAACTCACCACACCTATCCAAAACTCCCAGCCTGAGAAGAGTTTTACAGAACAAAAAACAAAGAACCAAAAACCTCTCATGCACTCTCCTCACACGAAAAATACAGTTCATCTTCAAAAAAACAAACCCGAACTCCCTTCTGCCTGTAATAATCTCTGATGCACTCCATAGCACGTGTTTTTAATTCATCCGTCAGACAGCACTCGCCCGGCGGCTCTATACAGGCAGTATTTTCATCTTTATAAGTCACATGATAGCGGGTTCTTGTCTTTCTTAAATTCTGGATTCTGTCAGCTATTGTCATAGTTGATACCGCCTTTCTTGTAATGATGTACTGACAGTTTAACAAAAGTACACGTTGCACCTCCACCACTAACACCTTGAAAAATGTCAACCAACGGTTGCCATGGCATGAAGTCTTCTTTCTTCATATCTCCTGTCTACTGTTTTTAGCTTATTTATCTCTGTTTCCTCTGTTCCGTAAATATGCAATTACTGGAAATACAATAAGCATAATAAAACTACCCCCCCATAAAACCCATTTCCCGGCGAAATTGTTCGGTACTCCTTCATCGCTACAGTGAACGGCCAGACTTCCTTCAATGCAGACAATTCCGACCTTCAGTCAAACATCTCGATTTCAACTGTCGCAATCGCGGACTGTGCCGGCTCTCCGGTCACCAGATCCTGTGGTGCAGGAACCAACATCATAAAACCGTCTTTTCCATATCTTTTCTCATATCCTCCGGCATAGTCTTCATCCACCGACGCATGCACAACTTCTCCGATGACCATTGCAGTAATTCCCGCACCGCTTAAGTCCTGAACTGATTTCAGTCTGCACTCCATACTGATAAAAGCCTCTTCGATCACCGGCGCATGAATTGCATGTCCTTCTGAAAGAGTGAAATCCCCGATCTGAAATTCATCCGCCTCATAGTCATTCTGATCGATCGTTCTGACAAGCCTGTCATAATAGCTGATCGGCAGGAAATTAATACAGAAACATTCATCTCTTTTAATATTCGCATACGTATGCGTATGCTGATACAGATTTCCCATCACGGCAAAAAATGCTGTCCTGTCCCCGTGAAAACAGCTCCATGCATGGAAGCATATATTCGGCTTTCCGTTTTCTTTCCATGTCGTTATGGCAAACAGCACGGACGGGATACCCGCTGTTGTCTCGAAATGATGGAACAGACTAAATTCTTCCGGATACAATGGTTTAAAATACCTTGGAAATTCTTTCCCGATCTCAATCTTCATCATTTTCCTCCATTCTATAGAACGGATGTATATGGTCTTACGGCAGTCTGATTTTCACTATGCTCGCCTATGATTTTTTCCATCCAGACCATATGATACCAGCGGCCGAACTTATAGCCGCACCTATGGAACTCGCCTACTTTTCTGTATCCCATATGCTGATGGAAAAGGACACTATTCTTCGTGAGATATTCGTCCTCTACTTCCGGATATCCGATACATGCATACAAGTTCAGGATTCCCATTTCTTTCAGCGCCGTTTCAAGCGCCTCGTATATTCTTCTGCCCAGTCCGCACTTTCTCGCATCATGCGTAATATACACTGTCATTTCTGCGGACCAGTCATACGCGGCACGCCCGACAAATGCTCCCGCATAAGCATATCCTTTGATTATTCCGTCTTTAACAATGCAGAGATACGGGTACTTGTTCAGCGTCTTTCGCATCCTGTCTTTGAATTCTTCCAGAGACGGCACCTCATATTCAAATGAGATTGCTGTATTCTTTACATAATATGAATAGATGTCGAGAAGAGCCTGCGCATCCTCCACTGTTGCATTTCTTACCACTATATTTTCCATGTTACTGTCTCCGGTTCATTTTTTTATATACTTACCTGCCTCCCGGATGCTCAGCTTATCCATCCGGTTTCTGTATCTTTCTATAAAATCCCTCACCCATTCCGGATCTGTCTTTGAGTAATCCCGCAGACTCCACCCGATTGCTTTGTTAATAAAGAATTCATCACTGCCAAAATTGTTGACAATAATCTTCTCAAGGAGAACTGTATTCGTCTTATCCTTTCTCAGCAGCTGATGGTCAATGGCAATTCTCCTCACCCAGAAATCTTCGTCTGTTGACCACTCCAGCATCAGCGCGTCCACACGCTCATCTCTCAGACCAATCTTTCCGATTACCTGATCCAGAGAGTCTATCGTATCCCACCACTGTTTCCTGTCGATAAATTTTCTTATCGCCGGTATATCCTCAAAAGCAAGCAAAGAATTCAGGGCAGAAAGGTAGTCTGCTACGAGATACTGGAATTCTCTGTGCTCATCTTCATAACACTGATCGAGGAATCCCCAGTCTATTGTTTTATTTTTTCCCTCGCCTTTCAGAAAATCTCCGTACAGTTTCTTTCGTTTCGGAGTCGGTATCCCGTAGAAAATGAAGTGATTTTTCATGTATTTAGCCATCTTTACAGCATTTTCCTGATCCGCATTTTTTTCAAATCTTTTTCTGATTTCCGTATATTTATCCATATGATTTCCTTCTATCTATATCGGATAGTTTCGAAACGCTTTTGCAGTTTTATAGATATACACAATCTTCACCACACTTACAACCATCGTTCCGATAGTTGACCCCAGAACTATGATCATCCCGATCAGAGGTATCATGACGGCAAGTACTGTTCCTCCGATAATTCCCAAAAATGTACCCATATACCATTTCCACAGCCTGATCCATTTTTCCGAAAGTGCCGGGGACACATTGTTCAGGACATCTGTGTGCCCTTTATACTCATAGTATTCTCCGATCATACTTACTACAACAGACATAATAACGACAGGAATCGCTAATCTCAAATCCGTATTGTCCGATACCGGTATCATTGCAACAGCGACCACCGCAGTAATAAAACAGCAGATTGCAGAATTACGGTAGTATATGCTTTCTGATGCGATCTTCAGTAGAATCACACCATAGGCAGCGGTTGTCACAATATTCAGAATCTGTCCGGCAAACGCAAGTGAAGGCACCGCATTTGTCACATTTTCACTGGTAAATAAACTCGCAATATTTGCCGCAATAATAAGCCAGAACAATACACCAATCCATTTTGCGAGCAGCGGGATATTTACCGACGGCTTTTTCACAATTTGTTCCGGTTGATCAACGGGGAATTCCATTTCCCTGATGTTTTCCCCTGTTTCACCTGTGCGTTCTTCCATTTGATCCTTACGTAGTTCGTCCATAAATTTTACCCCTTTCCTAAAACTTCCTCATTTCCTTCATGAATTCTTCCACGCTATGCAGTCTTTTCACTCTTCTGAGCTTTATTCCGGCCTCTTTGCATATCTGCTCCAGAACAGCTTCGATGAGCACGTTCCTTACCCGTACTTCTTCAGGTGCACCCGCTTTCGCTATGAAGGAAAGCAACGTTTCCGCAAGAACAATCTTTTCATCCTCTTCAGGCCCTGACAGCTCTGCCGCAAGCATCAAGCCGGAGCGGGCCTCTGCAAGCAGGCAAAGATATGGATTTGCGGGACGGTCATACTTTTCATCCTGAACTGATGAATTCAGAGACACGATATCTGCTTCGAGTACTACTGCGCATTTGTCCGCCGTTCTTATCTCTTCCAGGACTTCCTCATCTGTCAGATTAAGTACAGGGAAATTATGTCCTGTAAATGGCAGCGGATGTGCCTTGCAAGTCACGTTCTTTCCATCCGTAGTATAGTAATAAGTTTCTTCTTCATCAAATCTTACTTTCACCTGTTTATCACGGTAATAACTGATCGCCTCTTTTAAAAGAGTAAGATAATCTGTCATGCGGCGCACTTCGTCCTGATCCATATTGTAGGGGAAATACCCTTTTTTAAACGACAGGAAATACAGCCATTGATTCTTTCCGCGAAATTTATATCCCAGATCTTTGACAATACGGTACTGTTCTGCCGAGAGTTCCTCCCGGTTTCCCCAGTAACAGGTCAGGTTATTCTGGCATGACATCGCAAAATCAGAAGGAATATTCATCTGCTCTGAAAATGCAAGCATCATAAAATCATTCAGTCCATCCAGACCTTCATAGATGGTAATCCCGTAACAATTGCCGTTTTTTCCAAGTATGCTGACATAGACCTCCTCTTCCCATCCGCCGTCCAGAGTGATCAGATCCATGTCAAAAAAAGTCTCCCACGGTTTCAGTTCCTTTACTGCCGTCGCTGCCTCATACAACGCCCGCCAGTCTTCAATTCCTGCCTCTGTCCTCCCGCCGGCATCGGCCGCCTCTTCATCTTCCCCATTTTCATCGGACTGTATAACTTCCAAATATCCGTCACTTTTCATAAAGAATTTTTCATAAAGTTCAGCCGCACAGGACGTGTCCGGTTTCTTTACAAATCGAATCGGAAAAATTCGCTCAAGTTTACGGTTGATCCCGTCCATATCGTACAATGCCGGATCAAATTTTTCTGCCCCGCCACTTGTATTTTCCACCCATTCTGTAATATCCTCATACTCTTCATGAGCCGGATCTTCCAGTGCTTCAAGAATATGGTAATATCCATAAAGTCCGCCGCAGTCCTCAAATGGACAGGCGCCTTTTGCTTTTACCACAACCGGATGCATATCTCCAAAGTTTGTCAGTACAGACTCGACGTCTACCCTGTGCTCCCAGTTATCACCAAAATCGTAAATATATGTAAACCATTTCGAGTGCTCAATATATGGATCAATCAGAGTCTCCGCTGCTTCTTCGACATTCATTCCCCAAAATCCCCAGTCATCATCTGTCATTTCATCGAACCTCACACCAATATCTCGAAAATCAAAAGAAAAAAGATGCGATCCGTTCCACCCCATAATCTCATTTAACAGCACTCCGAGCTGAGAAAATGTAATACCTGCCGGAACGATACATCTGCGCCAGATCGGCGGATGTGCATTTTTGATTGATACTTTTAACTGATACGCTTTCATAACTGTTCTCCTTTGAAGTATTTTACCTGACGGGTTTCTCTTATCTTAAGGCATATACCAGTAAGAATTAAACTGATACAGGTACGTCCTTGCACCTTTCGGCATCTGTGTCAAAGCATTGTATACATTATAATAATCACCCGCGCCCATCCCTGTCGCGCAGACTCCCAGCATTGCCAGAAACAGCCAGCGGGGATAAACCATTCCGATAATAAAGGGAATAAATCCAAATACAATATTCGGCAGCAGTGAAGCCAGAGCTCCAACAAGCATCTGCCAGATGTTCCCCGCGATATAATGTCTGCATCGAACAAATACCAAAATCGCCAGCACGATCATGATCACTAAGCAAAGAACATTTGCGATCACCGCAAGTTCTTTTGTGTCTTCTGCCTCTTTAAATCTGACAGCTCCAGGCTTATGTTCACCATGCGGCAAAGACTCCGGATTTAGGTCATATTTCCCTTTATAATGTAATTTCATGGCTATTCTCCAACTTATTTCTCCAGATTGTTTTCTGTGGACAGGCTCATCCTAAGATATACCATATCTGTAAGCTGATGCCCGCCCTCATAGATCGGATGGTCATAGTGCTCTGTGAAAAACCCCTTAACCACGTGTGATTTTTTAAATCCGCAGCTCTCATAAAACGGTATCGTCAACGGACTGTCACCCGTGCCAACCTGAAGAATGTCAAAACATCCGCTGTAAGCATCTGTAAGAAATCGGATCATCCTTCTTCCATATCCGCATCTCTGACTGTCGGGTGCGACCGCAAGGTTTTTGATCTCCAGTATCCCGTCACCCTCATCGGTCACAACACACTCCGCCTTTACACCATCGTCATCCAGAACATACATCGTTCCTCTTTCAAGATATCGGTCAATCATGTCCTCCTGCTCATCTGCCAGAAGGAGCAGATCTAAATACAGATTTTTATTCTCTTTGATCTCTCTGATTTTTTTCTGTTCGTCCATAAAGTTTCGTCTCATTGATTCTCTTCTTTCTGATCCGCTTCTCCACAGCCTTCAATCACCCATGGTCCGTTTTCACACGTAAATCTGGAATCCCTCATAAATGTAACAAAAAGATGCGCGATACATCTCTCAATATGTTCCCTCTTATCGCTTTTTTCAAATCCATTCAGCTCATCGGCACTCACACCGGCATACCGGGCGATTGTGTCTTCCGGGATTTCAAAGACATGTGTCAGCCCGTCCATCAGGTCTCGATAATATGTATCCGATACAGGCTTTTCATGGAGCAGAAGTATCAGAAATATATTAAGATACTCTATCCTGGAAAAGTCCGATGGCAGACTGCCGCTCAGGTATTCCTGCAGTTCCGCCTCCGGAAGCTTCGTTGCCCGGCTTATTGCGACAAGTGGGAAGCCCTGATCTAAGCATGTTTTCAATAAAGTCTGAAGATCATCTATTTCCCTTATCCCGGAACCCAATTTCACTTCTATAACTTGTTCGTTCTTTTCCTGATCCATAACGCTATCCCTCCACATATTTCAACTACGGAATTACAAATTCAGCCTCTTTGACTTTTCCATTTGTTCCATATGTTACAAGAAGATACTCTTCTCCTTCCAGGCGCCACACATCCTGGTCTATGCTGATCGTATCATCCGGCTGATCCCATACACTGATCAGCTGGCTGCGTTGATACCCGACAAGATCGTCCAGATCTTCCGTCTGCAAATTCTCTAACGTCGGAAGATTGTCCGCATTTTTGGTGTTGTAATATGCACACAGCCATCCGATCCAGGCAGCTGCGATAACAAATATAACTATTAGAATATTTCTTATGACCGTTTTAGCTTTCTTTCTTAACCGAGC